>JAZNJU010000148.1:0-22633 GCA_045578205.1 Clostridia bacterium
AAAAAATGAAAAAGATTCTTTCACTTCTTCTCGTCGTTGCAATGCTTACAGCTTTCACAGGCTTGTTTACAGCATGTGACGGAGAAACAGCAGTTGCTGAGGACTTCAAGATTGGATTTATTTTCTTGCACGATGAAAACTCAACATACGACAAGAACTTCTTAGAAGCAGCAGAAGCAGCAACCGCTGAGCTTGGCCTCAAGCCCGAGCAGGTTATATTCAAGACCAACATTCCTGAAGGTAATGAATGTTATGAAGCAGCAGCAGATTTAGCGGATCAGGGCTGTGACATTGTATTTGCAAACAGTTTTGGTCACGAACCCTTTATGCTCAAGGCTGCAAAAGAGTTTCCTGAAGTTGAATTCTGCCATGCAACAGGTACAACAGCACACACCGAAAATGTTCCCAATTTCCACAATGCGTTTGCTTCTATCTACGAAGGCAGATACCTTGCAGGTATTGCAGCAGGTATGAAACTCAACGAAATGATAGAAAGCGGTAAGATTACAGCAGACCAGGCGAAGATGGGTTATGTAGGTGCATTTACCTATGCGGAAGTTATCTCCGGTTACACATCTTTCTATCTTGGTGCAAAATCTGTTTGCCCCAGTGTAACTATGGAAGTACAGTTCACAGGAAGTTGGTATGATGAGGCTCTTGAAAAGGAAGCCGCTACAAAACTTCTCAACAACAAATGTGTACTCATAAGCCAGCACGCAGACTCCATGGGTGCTCCCACAGCATGTGAAAATGCAGGTGTTCCCAATGTTTCCTACAATGGAAGCACACAGTCCGCTTGCCCCAATACATTCATCATTTCCTCCAGAATTGACTGGACTCCTTACTTCAAGTTTATCATCGATGCTGTTAAGAACGATAAGGAAATCCCCGCAGACTGGTGCGAAGGTCTTGAAGCAGGTTCTGTAAAACTTACAGAAATCAATGAAAAAGTTGCTGCTAAGGGCACAAAAGAAGCAATCGAAGATGCAAAGGCAAAACTTATTGCAGGCGAAATCAATGTATTTGCAACCGAAAACTTCACAGTAGAAGGCAAGAAACTTGATTCTTACCTTGCTGATGTTGATACAGATGCTGAATACCAGAAAGATACCGAGGCTATTGGTGGCGGTTACTTCCATGAATCTGAATACCGTTCAGCACCTTATTTCGATATTACAATCGACGGTATCACTTTACTCAATACTAATTTCGGTTGATAGCGGTTATTTGAATAATATAGGGCGGGGGTTCTCCGCCCTATATTAGATTTAAGTGTTTGTGCTTTTTTATAAATCATACGGGTGTATTTATAAAAAAGCATAAGAATTTCACAAACGGAGATGCCTATGGAACAGAATATTGCTCTTGAACTAAAAAACATTACCAAAACCTTTGGAAGTGTTGTTGCCAATAAGAATGTATCCCTCAAAGTACATAAGGGAGAAATCCTTTCCATACTCGGTGAAAACGGAAGCGGAAAGACAACACTCATGAATATGGTTTCGGGAATATATTATCCCGACAGCGGTCAGATTCTTGCGGACGGCAAGGAAATCGTAATCTCTTCTCCCAAAGATGCTTTCGACTACAAGATAGGTATGATACATCAGCACTTCAAACTTGTTGATGTTTTTTCTGCTGCAGAAAACATCGTTTTGGGTCTTAGTGATGACAAGGGATTTAATATGTCCTCTTACATTGAGGAAATAGAAAACATTACCAAACAGTACGGTTTTGAACTTGATCCCCACAAGAAAATATACGAAATGTCCGTATCCGAAAAGCAAACAGTTGAAATAATCAAGGTGCTTTTCAGAGGGGCGGATATTCTCATTCTGGACGAGCCCACTGCGGTACTCACTCCGCAGGAAACCGTTAAACTTTTCAAAATCCTGCGCAATATGAAGGAAAGCGGCAAGGCGATTATTATAATTACCCACAAACTCCACGAAGTACTTTCGCTTTCCGACAACGTTGCGGTACTAAGGAAAGGTGAATATGTGGGTACTGTGGAGACTGCCAAGACAAATGAGGCTGAACTTACCGAAATGATGGTGGGTAAAAAGGTTTCCCTAAACATTGAACGCAGTGAACCTGAAAACTGTACCGACAGACTGACGGTAAAGAACATTGACTGTATCAACCGTGACGGGATAAAACTTTTAGATGATGTGTCTTTCACCGTGCGTTCGGGTGAAATTCTGGGTATTGCAGGTATAGCGGGAAGCGGTCAGAGGGAACTTCTGGAAGCAATCGCCGGTCTTCAGCACCTTGATAGCGGCGAGGTTATATACATCAATCCCAAAACCGGCGAAAAAGAAAATCTAAGAGACAAAACTCCTCTGGAAATACGTCAGTTGGGGGTAAGACTTGCATTTGTTCCCGAGGACAGACTCGGAATGGGACTTGTCGGCAACATGGATATTGTGGACAATATGATGCTCCGCAGTTACAGAAAAGGAAACTCCATGTTCCTACAGCGCAAAGCGCCCAAGAATCTTGCAGAAGAAATAATAGAAAGACTGGAAGTTGCAACACCTTCTTCAGCCACACCCGTAAGAAGGCTCTCCGGTGGAAATGTTCAAAAAGTTCTTGTAGGACGTGAAATATCTTCTGCTCCAACTGTGCTTATGGCTGCATATCCCGTCAGAGGACTTGATATAAACTCATCGTACACCATATATAATCTTTTGAATGAACAGAAGAAAAAAGGCGTTGCCGTTATATTTGTCGGAGAAGATCTGGATGTTCTGATTGAACTGTGCGACAGAATCCTGGTTATAGGCTCGGGCAGAGTAAACGGAATTGTTGACGGAAGAAACACTACAAAAGAGGAAATCGGAATACTTATGACTAAATCCGATGTCAATCATGAAAATGAATTGAGGGGAGGAATCGGTGATGAATAAACCAAATAATTTGTTTTGGATGACCCCCCGAGGAAGTTTCTGCCACATTGTCAAGCGTGACGATATTGTGTGGTGGAAAGCCTGGCTCATAAGAATACTTTCTGTTGTGTTTGCTCTTGCTGTGTGCAGTGTTGTAACACTTTCTCTTACTGAACTCAATCCTCTTGATATGTATATCACTATGTTTGAAGGTTCCATGGGAACACCCAGATTAAGATGGAATCTGCTCCAGAATACTGCAATGCTCCTTTGTGTTGCGCTTGCAGTAACCCCTGCTTTTAAAATGCGATTCTGGAATATCGGAGGCGAAGGACAAATCCTCGTTGGCGGTCTTGCAACCGCCTCATGTATGATTTTTCTGGGCGAAAAGTTGCCAACACCCCTGCTCATACTTGTAATGTTTGTATCGGCTGTGGTTTCGGGTGCATTGTGGGCGCTGGTTCCTGCATATTTCAAGACACGTTTCAATTCCAATGAAACACTCTTTACACTTATGATGAACTATGTTGCCATACAGATTGTTGCATACTACACATTGGAGTGGTCAGTGCCCAAGGGTTCGGGAACTCCCAGAACTCTCGAATTCGGACAACTTCCTGTTGTTATGGATCAGAAGTATCTTGTCAATATTCTGGTTGTAGCCTTGCTCACCGTCCTGGTATATGTGTATCTCAGATACAGCAAACACGGTTATGAAATTTCTGTTGTGGGTGAGAGTGAAAAAACCGCAAGATATATCGGAATAAATGTAAAAAAAGTAGTTTTAAGAACAATGGCAATTTCAGGCGCAATTTGCGGTATTGCAGGATTTTTGCTTGTTGCCGGAACTGACCACACCTTAAAGAGCGACACCTCGGGAGGAAGAGGATTCACCGCCATAATGGTTTCGTGGCTGGCAAAATTCAATCCTATGTTTATGGTAATTACTTCGCTTCTCATAGTTTTTCTGCAAAAGGGCGCATCAAAGATTTCGGAAGTGTACAGACTCAATTCTTCGTTTTCCGATATTATAACAGGAATAATCATATTCTTCATAATCGGTTCGGAATTTTTCATAAATTACAAACTCAAGTTTAACAAAAAGGAGGAGATTGTATGATAGCAACTATTATTCAGCGTGCGGTTATGCAGGGAACTCCTTTGCTTCTTGGCTCCACAGGTGAAATCCTCACCGAAAAATCAGGACACCTCAATCTGGGTATCCCCGGAATCATGTATGTGGGTGCCATAAGCGGTGTTGCAGGTTCGTTTATCTATGAGAACTCTGTTGCAGCGAGCGCAATCAATCCATTCCTTGCAATTCTAATTCCTCTTGTATGCTCCCTCATAGGCTCTGCAATTATGGGATTGATTTACTGTTTCCTCACAGTTACTCTGCGTGCAAATCAGAATGTTACAGGTCTTGCACTTACCACATTCGGTATAGGTATAGGTAACTTTTTCGGAGGCTCGCTTATTAAACTTGTAAACACGGACGTGCCCTCAATAGCACTGTCGTCCACGAGTAGAATTTTCAAGACCCAATTGCCGTTTGCCAACAAACTTGGTTGGTTTGGAGAAGTATTTTTGTCATATGGATTTTTGGTTTATGCGGCAATTATAATCGCTGTGGCGTCATCATATGTTTTAAGTAAAACCCGTCTGGGACTTCACCTAAGAGCAGTTGGCGAAAGCCCCGAAACTGCCGATGCGGCAGGTATAAATGTCACGGCGTATAAGTATCTGTCCACCTGCATAGGAAGTGCCATAGCAGGTCTTGGCGGACTTTACTATGTAATGGACTATGCAAACGGTGTGTGGTCAAACAACGGTTTCGGTGACAGAGGGTGGCTTTCCATTGCACTTGTTATATTCTCGGTGTGGAGACCTGCGGTGAGCATTTTCGGTTCCATTCTTTTTGGATTTTTGTATGTAATACCTACATACATTCCAAATATAACCGTAAGCACCAAGAAACTTTTTGAAATGCTTCCCTATGTTGTTACAATAGTAGTTCTCATAATTACAAGTATCAGGGACAGAAAAGAAAACCAGCCTCCCGCATCTCTTGGGTTGCCGTATTTCAGAGAGGAACGTTAAAGTACAATACAAAATTACCAGTTTTATCAAAGAATAGTCTTAACGGCCCCTCCTAAAGGTTAGCAATGACAAATACATTTTCCCAAAGGCAACATGTTTTGCGCGAATATATTTGTAAAAAACGCCGGTTTTGATTTTTTTGTTGACTACTGCTGAGTTTTAAGATATACTTATAATAATACACAAAATTTATGTTTCTGTTTTGAAAGGGGATAATTATGGTAGAAAAATTTGCATATGAAGGACTTACATTTGATGATGTGCTCCTTATACCTCAGGAATCAAACATTCTGCCCAATGCGGTAGACATGAAAACCAATCTCACCCAAAGTATTAAACTCAACATACCGCTTATGAGTTCTGCAATGGATACCGTAACCGAATCTGCTATGGCAATAGCAATATCCCGTGAAGGTGGAATAGGCATTATTCATAAAAATATGACGATAGAACAGCAGGCTACCGAGGTGGACAAGGTTAAGAGAAGTGAACACGGTGTAATCGTAGACCCGTTCAGACTTTCCGAAAACCATACTCTTGCCGAAGCGGATGCTCTTATGGGTAAATATAAAATCAGCGGTGTTCCGATTACCGAAGAAGACGGAAGATTAAAAGGTATAATAACAAACCGCGATTTAAGATTTGAAACCGATTTTTCAAAACCTATCAAAGAAGCCATGACAAGCGAAAATCTCATAACTGCTCCGGTTGGTACTACTCTGGATGAGGCTCAGCAGATACTTCGCAGTGCCAAAATAGAAAAACTTCCTATTGTGGATGAAAAAGGTTATCTTAAAGGTCTTATAACAATAAAAGACATAGAAAAATCCGTTAAATATCCCAATGCGGCAAAAGATTCCAACGGAAGACTTCTTGCAGGTGCTGCAATTGGTATTACCGATGATGTTCTCGACAGAGTGGAAGCGCTTGTAAACGCAAAGGTGGACGTGCTTGTTCTTGATTCTGCGCACGGCCATTCAATGAACATAATGAAGTGCTTAAAGAAAGTCAAGGAAGCATTCCCCGGCATTCAGGTAATCGCAGGTAACATTGCCACTGCAGAAGCAGCAGAATCTCTCATTGCTGCAGGAGCCGATGCAATCAAAGTAGGTATCGGACCCGGTTCTATCTGTACAACACGTGTTGTAGCAGGTGTCGGTGTTCCCCAGGTAACTGCAATATACAATGCTTATCAGGCTGCAAAGAAATACAATATCCCCGTAATTGCCGACGGCGGTATAAAATACAGCGGTGATCTCCCCAAGGCTATTGCCGCAGGTGCCGATGTAATAATGGTAGGTTCACTTCTTGCAGGTTGTGAAGAAAGTCCCGGAGAAAGCGAAATCTACGAGGGAAGACAGTTCAAGGTTTACCGCGGTATGGGCTCTATCGCTGCCATGGAAATGGGAAGCAAAGACCGTTATTTCCAGAACGGTACCAAGAAACTTGTTCCCGAAGGTGTAGAGGGCCGTGTTCCCTACAAGGGCGCTGTGGCTGATACCATATATCAACTTATGGGCGGTCTCCGTTCCAGTATGGGTTATTGCGGAACAGCAACCATACCCGACCTTAAGGAAAGAGGAAAATTTGTAAGAATTACTGCGGCAGGCTTAAGAGAAAGCCATCCTCACGATATTTCCATAACAAAGGAAGCCCCTAACTACAGCCGTAATTTCTAATTGAACTAAAAAACAGCATTCCCTGCGGATTGCTGTTTTTTGATTTTTGGAGCAAAAATATTTTTGAAAAAATTACCTGTTTAAAATCATCACATTTAACGCAAATTAGAAACGACAAAACAAATGGAGGTGATTTAAATGGCTGGTAAGCATGTTGTTCCTGAGGCTAAAGATGCAATGGAAAGATTCAAAATGGAAGCAGCATCTGAAGTTGGTGTTAACTTAAAGAATGGTTACAACGGTGATTTAACATCTAAGCAGGCCGGTTCTGTCGGTGGTCAGATGGTTAAGAAGATGATTGAATCCTATGAAAATTCTATAAAGTAAGAATTTTCTTGAATTAGCAGTAAAGCAAAGTCCTGAAATCCCCGTCAGTTATTGACTTGGATTTTAGGATTTTTGCTTTCAGAGAATAATTTGTATTTGGAGATGAATACTATAGTTGGTTGTAAAACCGGAAAGGAAAGATGGTATGAAAAAATTTTTGACAATTACTCTCGCACTTATCTTAACAATGACTATGTTCTGCTCTTGCGGTTGCTCTATGGACGACGGTGAAGCGGGCGACAAAGGCAATGTACAGACCAACGACAGGGGAGACGGAGGAAATGCTCCCGACAGTGGTGACAAAGATGCCAAAGACAGTATGGATTCCGCGGGTGATGCATTAAAAGATGGTGTTGATTCTGCAGGGGATGCGGTAAAAGACGGAATAGACGCAGTGGATGATACTGTGGACGGAGCAATGGATAGTATGCAGCAGGATAGCAGACAGGACATTAAATAACAAAAGCAAACTCCAAATTAAAAAACTACTGGACATTGTTTGTCAAATGTAGTAAAGTATAGATATACTGATAATTTGGAGTTTATACATATGAAATCGAAAACAAAGTTCGTATGCAACGAATGTGGCTTTGAGAGTATGAAATGGCTTGGAAAGTGCCCCTCCTGTAACAACTGGAATACATTTTCTGAAGAAGCCGTATCTGAAGGGGGAAAATACAATATATCCCGTCCCGTCGGAGAACTTAAAGCAAAACCCATGACCCTTGACGAAATAGGTCATAGCATGGGTGAGCGTATTGCCACGGGGACTAGTGAACTTGACCGTGTTCTTGGCGGAGGAATTGTGCGTGGTTCTATGGTCCTTGTCGGAGGCGACCCCGGAATAGGAAAATCCACTTTGCTTCTGCAGATATGTCAGAGTCTGGGGGAGAATCATCCAATACTGTATGTCTCGGGCGAAGAGTCGGGTCAGCAGATTAAAATACGAGCAACCAGACTTGGAGTTTCGGGCAAAAATCTCAAACTTCTTGCAGAAACAAATCTGGACACAGTAATACACTATGCAAACGAGTTGAAACCCGTTGTTATGATAGTAGATTCCATACAGACTATGTATCGTGACGAAATCGGTTCTGCACCGGGAAGCGTGGCACAAGTGAGGGAAGCAACTCATTTTCTTATGCGTATGGCAAAAGAAAATAATATTGCGGTTTTCATAGTGGGCCATGTGACAAAGGACGGAAATATAGCAGGCCCCAGAGTTTTGGAACATATGGTGGATTGTGTTCTTTACTTTGAGGGTGAAAGGCAGCAGAGTTACAGGATATTAAGAACTGTCAAAAACCGTTTTGGCTCCACAAATGAAATCGGTGTTTTTGAAATGAAAGATACAGGTCTTAAAGAAGTAGAAAACCCATCAGCAATGATGCTTTCGGGCAGACCTGTTGATATTTCGGGTTCTGCCATTGTCTGTACTCTTGAGGGAACAAGACCTATGCTTGCAGAAATCCAAGCACTGTCTGCAACCACAAGTTTTGCCATTGCAAGGCGTGTGGCAAACGGCATTGACCACAACAGGGCAACTATGCTTGTGGCAATACTGGAAAAGAAACTTGGTTATTCAATGCAGGGACAGGATGTGTACATAAATGTTGTGGGCGGTCTGCGTCTCACGGAAACTGCATCAGATTTGGCACTGGTGACTGCGGTTGCTTCAAACTACAAAAACTTTGTGATAGATGCCAAAACAATGATTTTGGGAGAAGTAGGACTGACAGGTGAAGTCCGTGCCGTAAGTTTTGTGGAACGTCGCGTAGCGGAAGCCAAAAAACTTGGATTTGAAAGATGTATAGTTCCAAAGGATAATTATAAAGATGCCTCCGGAATAAAGGGAATAAATATCGTTCCTGTGAGCACCGTAGCAGAGGCAATAAGTGTTTTCAAAAAGAATTCGAAACAGTAAATATGAGTTTGAGAAGCCGTCGATTTCCCCGGTGAAAACGACGGTCTTTTTGTTAAAAAAGTGTGATTGCTTTCGGTCGGTTTTTTCAATGTTTTTTCAATATTTTTTTGAATTTTCCATTGAAATGACAAAAATCTTGTGATACAATACCTTTATGTGGAAAAATATGTAAGAGAGGAAAAGACGGAATGCAGGATTATAAGGACAAAATTTTTACAATCCCAAATATTATGTCTATGACAAGAATTGCGCTTATACCCGTTATAGTGTGGTTATACTGTTTCAAGGATTCTTGGATTTGGACAGCCATTCTGCTTGTTGCGTCTGCAGTGACCGATCTTGTGGATGGTTTTGTTGCAAGGCGTTTCAATATGATAAGCAATTTCGGAAAAGCCATAGACCCTGTGGCGGACAAACTTACTCAGTTTATTATGCTCATCTGTCTTCTCACTAGATTTCCCGCAATGATTCTTCCTTGTTTGCTTCTTATGGCAAAGGAAATCATATCTGCCATTACCGCTATGATTGCAATTCGTAAAACAGGCAAGGTTGAAGGCGCCGATTGGCACGGTAAGGTTTGCACCTGTCTTATGTACGCTATGATGCTTTTGCATGTAATCTGGTTCAATATACCTGCTCTGGTATCAAATATTTTCATCTTGGTTTGTACTGCAATGCTTGTTTTGTCGTTCTTCCTTTACAACTCACGAAACATCAAGGCGGCAAAGAAGGTTTCATAGTACGGTGTGTCACAGGAGACACCGTCAGACTGTCGAACGTACAAAAGTAACACTCACAGATAAAGCACTTTATCTGTGAGTATTTTAATTTTATGTGAAAACTACACAAAACAACAGAGAAATATTTTTTGTAAAAAATTTAGAAAAATACTGTTCAAGTGGATTTTTTTGTAGTATAATAGTGAATGATATAGTAGCGTAACTATGTTTTGAAACGGAAAAAGCGTATGGAGTGTGATGAAAAATGCCGGAAAACAATCTTGAAATACTTTCTCCTGCCGGTAGTTTGGATACACTTGTTTGCGCTGTAAATAACGGTGCCGACGCAGTTTACATAGGCGGTCAGAGTTTCAGCGCCCGCAAAAATGCGGCAAATTTCACAAATGAAGAGATAATATCTGCTGTAAAGTATGCTCACCTGTACGGAAGAAAGGTTTATGTTACGGTAAACACCCTTGTGTACGATGGTGAACTTAATGATTTGTACGATTTTGTTGCCTTTTTATACGAGGCGGGAGTTGATGCGTTAATCATTCAGGATTTGGGAGTTTTGAATCTTATAAAAAAATATTTCCCCGATTTTGAAGTGCACGCCAGCACCCAGATGACCATACACAACATAGAAGGCGCCCGACTTGCAAAAGAGCAGGGATTCAGTAGGGTAGTTCTTTCGCGCGAACTCACCTTCGGGGAGATCAAGGCTATTTCCGATGCTGTGGATATTGAATTGGAAGTTTTCGTTCACGGCGCACTCTGCATGAGTTACAGCGGTCAATGTCTCATGAGCAGTTTCATCGGTGCCCGAAGCGGTAACCGCGGAGACTGTGCACAGCCTTGCCGTTTGCCATACACACTCATGTCAAGTGAGGGTAAAGTTCTTGGTGAAAGCAACAAATATCTTTTAAGTCTCAAGGACCTTTGCCTCATAGACGAAATTGACGAACTCAAAAACTGTAATGTAAAATCTCTTAAAATAGAGGGTAGGATGAAAAGTCCGGAGTATGTCTCCCTTGTTACTCATCTGTATGACAAGTACAGATGCGGAGGCAAGGTTGCAAAAGAGGATTATGAAGCACTTCGAAACATTTTCAGCCGAAGCGGATTTACAAAGGGATACCTAAGCGGCGAGTGCGGCAGGGACATGCTCAATTACAGCGCCAACAATGATAAGGTGTATGATAATATATCAGCGGATGTTCACGCATTGGCAAGGAAACTTATGAATAAAAAACCCGAGCCGATAATTTTTGACGCCCGGGCAAAAATAAACCTTGGCAGACCTATGACGTTGGAAGCGAGTGCCAAGGGCAGGACGGTTTCTCTTACAGGTGAAATCCCTGCAGAAACAGCCATATCCGTACCTCTCACCGAGGAAAGGGTAGCATCCCAGATTGCAAAAAGCGGTTCTACAGCCTTTGAGGCAGGGAACATAGACATAGATTTGGACCCATCAGTGAGTCTTCCGATACGAGAGATAAACAATTTGCGCAGAGAGGCGCTGGAACTTTTAAAAAAAGAACTGACTTTCCAAAAGGCAAGGCGAACCTGGGCACAGTTCAAACTGCCTGAAAATCAGAAAAAAGCCCCATGCAAAATCACAATCAATGCCGAAGTGAGAAGTCTTTCGCAAGCAGAGGGAGCAACAGAGGCAGGGTTTGACAAAATTCTTGTCCCGTATTCTCTGTATATGGAGGAAAAAAAGTGGTTCGATAACGCTGGCATCGATTTCGCCGTGGTACTTCCGAGAGTTTGCAGAGACAACCGAACCATAGATACAGACAGTTTGAATTGTGAAGTATATGCTTCCAATTTTTCGCAACTCTCTCTTTGCACTAAAATGTCTGTAAGGGCAAATTACAGTATCAACATATTCAATTCGTGCGCATTGGACTATGTAACTTCACTCGGAGTTAAAGGAGTTTGTCTTTCTCCCGAATTGAACTCAAATGCAATTTCCGCCATAAGGTCAGATGCACCTGTGGAAATTATAATATACGGCCGTGTGCCTGTTATGACAGTTCAGAATTGCATTGTAAAATCCGCTGTGGACAAGTGCAGTTGCAGTATGGACAAGACGTATTTTCTAAAGGACAGAAAGGGCGCACAGTTCCCGATTTATACAGACAAGCACTCGTGCACAAACACGGTGTACAACAGCGCCCCAATCTATATGGCAGACAAAATGGATAAATTGGATTTAAGGGGTATTTCGGAACTCAGATTTGTATTTACTACAGAAACAAAAAAGGAAATTTCCAAAGTGCTTGAAATGTATAGGGAAAACAAAGAAGCGGATTTTGATTTCACCAGGGGTCACTATTTCCGCGGTGTATAGGCATTTGCCGATATTTTAGACGAAAGGAAGTACACAGTATGAATGAAATCGAAGTAAAAATCAAATTTTTGGAGAATAATACAGAAAAGAAAGTTCCTTTCTATGCAACTCCCGGTTCAGCAGGAATGGACCTGACCGCTTGCATAGAGGAAGATATTGTGTTAAAACCGCTTGACAGAAAACTTATCCCCACAGGAATTGCCATAAAACTCCCAAGCGAGGATTACGGTGCATTTCTGTTTGCAAGAAGCGGACTTGCCACCAAAAAGGGTATAACCCTTGCAAACTGTGTAGGCGTTGTAGACAGCGACTATACGGGAGAAATCAAGGTTGGGCTTATAAATTTGAGTAACGAAGAATATGTGCTCAAAAACGGTGAAAGAATTGCCCAAATGGTAATTCTTCCTGTAAATCAGGCAAAATTCACAGTTACCGATGAACTGGAAAAGACACAGAGAGGCAGTGGAGGTTTCGGCTCCACAGGTGCATTTTAATGAGAAAAATTGTTTTGGCTTCTGCATCACCGCGCAGAAAAGAACTTTTGGAAAATTTGGGTCTCAAGTTTTCGGTTGCTGTGAGCGATGCGGATGAAACCGTAGTTTCAAAGGAACTGGAACCGGGACTGTATGTAAGGGAACTTGCTCTTATAAAGGCAGTTTCTGTTGCAAAAATCTGTCCTAAAAACACATTCGTAATAGGCGCCGACACAGTTGTTGTTCACGATGGACAAATTCTCGGAAAACCCGCAAACAGGGAAGAGGCTTACAATATGTTAAGAACGCTTTCGGGCGGTGAACACTATGTCTACACGGGTATAAGCGTGGCGGACACAGACAGCATGCACACTGTGTCCGAATATGAAAAGACAACTGTTGTCATGAGAGAACTTACCGACAGGGAGATTAATTTTTACATCGATAACTTTAATGTTATGGATAAAGCAGGCGCATATGGTATACAGGAGTATGCAAGTTCCTTTGTAAGCGGAATACACGGAGATTATTTCAACATTGTAGGACTTCCTGTGTGCAGACTTTGCACACTTGTTTCAAAAGAATTCGGGGAGGATTTGGTATAATGGCAAAAAGAGATATAGGCATAGACCTGGGCACAGCAAACACCCTTGTATATTTGAAATCAAAAGGGATAGTTATAAACGAACCCAGTGTTGTGGCTATTAACAAAGATACAGGCGAAGTTGTGGCTGTGGGCGGCCCTGCTAAAGAAATGCTTGGCAGAACTCCCGAAAACATCGTTGCTATAAGACCCCTCAAAGACGGTGTTATTGCAGATTTTGATGTTACACAGGTAATGCTTAAGTACTTTATAAACAAAGCACTGGAAAAAAGCGGTCTGTCCCGCCCGAGAGTTGTAATATGCGTTCCCTCGGGAGTGACCGACGTTGAGAAAATGGCTATAGAAGAAGCCACTGTTCAGGCAGGGGCAAGGGAGGCCTACCTCATCGAGGAACCCATGGCGGCTGCATTCGGTGCCAATCTTCCTGTGGAAGAGGCTACCGGAAGTATGATATGTGATATTGGCGGAGGCACCAGCGAAGTTGCTGTTATATCCCTTGGCGGTATTGTAAACAGCAAGACGTTGAGAATGGCCGGAGACAGCATGAATGAAGCAATAGTAAACTATGTAAGACGTGAGTACAATGTCCTCATCGGCGAGCCCACCGCCGAAAAAGTGAAAATAGAAATAGGTTCTGCGTATCCTTTGGAAAGAGAAGAGACAACAGAGGTTTGCGGAAGAGACCTTGCCACAGGACTTCCAAAGTACGTAACCATAACCTCCATAGATGTTCGCGAGGCAATAAGCGAGTGTATATCTTCTGTTGTTGAGGCTATTAAACTTACACTGGAAGATACACCTCCCGAACTTTCGGCAGATATTATAGACAGGGGAATCGTGCTTACGGGAGGCGGAGCGCTCATAAGGGGTCTGGATACTGTTATCAAAAAGGAAACAGGTATGGATGTTATCATTGCTGAACACCCCCTTGAAAGTGTGGTTGCAGGGGCAGGACTTGTTATAAATGAAATAGAAAGTCTTAGCGATGCTCTTGCAAAATAGCGTCAGTATTTTGCTGTATTGAAAGGAAATTACTTCAGATGTACTTTTTTCAGAAAAATAAGTTCAAGATAATGCTTGTAGCCGCAACTGCCATATTCATAGTGTGTATAGTTGTGGGAGTAAGTGTGAAAAACAGAAGTGCCGGTCTTGTTAAGGATTCATTGGGCACGGTTTCTTCTCCTGTTCAGGGCGGGGTTTCCGGGGTGGCAAATTCTACCAACGGCTTTTTTGATTACCTCATAAACATGAAAGGTTATGAAAAAGAAAATGAAAAACTCAGGGAACGAATAGCAAGTCTTGAAGATGAACTAAGAAAAACAGAGAATTTAAAAGAAGAAAATGAAAGACTTCGGAAAATGCTGGAACTTAAAACTGACGAAACAAATTACAAGACAGTAGCGGCAGATGTAGTTGCATTCGAACTGGACAATTTTTCAAAGTCCTACACAATCAACAAAGGCATAAAAGACGGAATAACACACAACTGTGCCGTAATCACCCCATATGGACTTGTGGGATATATAGGGGAAGTGGGCAGAAATTGGGCAAAGGTTAGTCCCATAGTGGATGCCAGAGTGTCCGTAAGTGCTACCATTCCCAGAATTGCCAATATAGCCATTGTTCAGGGGGATATGACCCTCATGGAAAACGGACTGTGCAAGATGACCTATGTATCAAAGGAAGCGGGAATCGAAATCGGTGACTACATCGAAACCTCGGGTGCAGGCGGAATTATTCCTGAGGGCATCTATATAGGCAAAGTCACGGAGATACGAAACGACGTGACTGGTGTTTCGCAGCAAGCGATTATAAAACCCGGTGTGGATTTTTCTCATATTGATGAAGTTATGATTATTACGGGGGATTAATTATGTTGAATTATGTTTTGTCATATTTGTCCCTTGCACTCCTGTTTCTTTTTCAGACAACTCTGTCGCGTTACATAGACATATGCGGCATAGCACCAAATCTGATTTTTACCTTTGCGGTCTGCTACTCCATGTACAATTTTCCCGTAAGGTCTGCAGTTTTGTGCGCAGTTTCAGGGATAGTGGCAGATTTGTATTCTCGTCAATACGTTGGTGTAAATGCACTTCTCTATATGTACATCGGTATTGCCATATCGAATTTTGCAAGTTCACTCATAAGAAAAAATGTGTGGACTGCATGGGCAGGGGTGCTTTGCCTGTCAGCACTGTTTCACAGCATTATTCTGATTATTGATTTTGTAATACCGGGACACAGCGGTTTTGTATATCCGTTTTTGAGGTTTGCAATTCCTACTGCTGTGTATGATTCGGTTGTTTCTTTTGTCATGGTTATTCTGACACGTTGGCTCAGCGAGGATAAAATAAGGGGATTATAGAATTGAACGGAAGATTAAGAGACAAAAATTTCATAATGACTCTTGTGGTAACAATTCTTTTGTGTTCCATTTGTGTAAAACTTGTTTTTTTGCAGGTTGTAAACGGCGAAAAGTATCTTTTGGAATCCAAGAATAAACTCACAAATTCCATGGTTGTATCTGCCCCCAGAGGTATCATATACGACAGGAACGGTCATCCGCTTATCACCAATCGTGTGGGTTTTTCCGTTCAGGTTGTCTACAGCGAAATGTCTAATGACAAGTTCAATGATATTCTTTTGAGCCTTGTAAATCTGCTTTTGGAAAATGGGGATGAATATGTGGATTCACTTCCTATATCAACAGAGGACTACAGGTTTACATACAAGGATGACGAAAAAACTACCGCCAAAGAAAAGGCTGTCGCTTTTAAAGAAAAGTACGAAATAGATGCTTCCGCAAATGGAAAAACCACTCTGTCCAAACTTGCAGAAAGATACAAACTCGATAGACGATATTCGGATTCCGACATCAGAAAAATCGTGGGTATTCGCTACGAACTGGAAGTAAGAGGTCTGGCATTCGGCGCTCCTGTTACCGTTGCAAGCGATGTGAGTATGGACACGGTTTCGGTGCTCAAGGAAAACAATGCTTATTATTCAAATATCAACGTAATTACTTCACCTTTCAGACAGTATGCAAACGGCACACTTGGTGCCCATATACTGGGCAGGGTGGGAGTTATCTATCAGGAGGAATACGAACTTCTGAAAGGTCAGAACTACGGAATGAATGCAATAATAGGTAAGGACGGTCTGGAAAAATATCTTGAACCGTATATACGCGGTAAAGACGGAAAGATAAATAAATCCAGAGACATCAATTCCAAAAATTATGCTCCCGACGAAGTTGCTGCAGTTCCGGGAAACGACGCGATACTCACCATAGACTATGAACTGCAGAAAGTGGCTGAAGAAGCACTGGAGAAGACTATAGAAAACATTATAATAAAAGGACAAAACTCCGACGACAAGGCAGGTGCCGACGCGGGCGGAGGAGCAGTTGTTGTGCTCGATGTCCGCAATGGAGAAATTCTTGCTATGGCAAGTTATCCCGATTTCGATCCTGCCACATTCAGTAAAGACTACGACGAACTGATCAAAGACAGCGGAAAACCAATGTTCAACCGTGCCATAAGCGGTACTTATCCGCCCGGCTCTGTGTTCAAACTTGTCACAGCCATTGCAGGACTTGAGGAGGGAGAAATCACAACCACAGAGACCATAAAC
This sequence comes from Clostridia bacterium, assembly GCA_045578205.1. Classification (GTDB taxonomy): domain Bacteria; phylum Bacillota; class Clostridia; order UMGS1810; family UMGS1810; genus RGIG8748. Next base: position 16,707 of record JAZNJU010000148.1, read on the forward strand.
GACGAAGGAAAGTATGAACACTACGGTCAGACTTTCAATTGTTGGATATGGACACAAAGCGGAAGAACTCACGGTCCGCAGGATGTTGCCAATGCTATTGGCAACTCCTGTAACTATTTCTTCTACGAAGTGGGAAAAAGACTTGGTGAAACCAAAATATATGAATATGCAAAACTCATGGGCCTCGGACAAAAGACGGGCATAGAAATAGAGGGAGAAAGTGCGGGAATTCTTGCAAACGAAAAATACAAGCAGGATACTTTCCAGCAAATCTGGTACCCGGGTGATACATTGCAGATGGCAATAGGACAGTCTTTCAATGTTTTCACACCTCTTCAGATTGCAAATCTTACTGCAACCGTTGCTAACGGAGGAACCTGCTATAAACCTCACCTCACAAAGGCTATCAGAAGTTCCGAAGATTCAAGTATTATAAAAGAATTCAAACCCGAGATAATAGGGAGCATAGACATGAGTGATGAGACATACAAAGCAGTGACATACGGTATGTATCTGGGAAGCCGCGAGGGTACATCCTCTGCTGTGTTTGCCGATTTTCCTATAAATGTATGTTCCAAAACCGGTTCTGCTCAGGTAAACACAGGCAGTGCCAATGGTGTTTTTGCCTCCTATGCGCCCTACGAAAACCCACAGATAGCAATTGCTGTTGTCATAGAAAATGCAGGCTCCGGTTCTGCTCTTGCACCTATTGCAAGAGAAATATACGAAAAGTATTTTGATATCACAACAAGTAGTGTTGAAGATGTTTGGGAAAGTTGGAACAGACTTTCATAATTATAAAAAAAGTGTAGCCAAAACCAATTTTTTGTGTTAAAATAATGTATTGGAGGATAAAATGCCCCGGATAATATCTTTTGTTTCCCCAAAAGGCGGATGCGGAGCGACCTTTGTGTGTGCAGCACTGCAACGTACACTGTCTGAAAATTCAAAAAAAGTGTTGGTTCTGGATATGTGTTTTGACAAATGCACATCAGACTACGCATTGGGTGTCCAGAATGATTATGTCTATACTCTTGCAGATGTATTGGGAGGGGACATAACATTCGATGATGCTGTGGCAGGCTGCGGAGGAGTTTTCTTAAGAGCCGATTACGACAGTGAAGATTTTGACTTTGAAAAAGCAGGAGAAATCATAAGAAACTGTGACCATGATTATGTTCTTGCAGATTTGAATTCATCGTCTCCCGAAATCGTTCAGAATGTTCTGAATTTTTCGGATATGCTCGTTCTTGTTACGGACTGCACGGAAGTTTCTGTGAAACTTTGCGATGCCTTTGCGCAAAGGTATGATTTTGAAAATACCAAAGTTATCATAAATAAGATATTTCCGCATTACATACAAAAAGAAATTCATATGAATGCCGATGAAATTACCGACACCTTGTGTTATCCGCTTCTTGGACTTGTTCCGTTGGATATAACAGCACAGGTGCTTCTTAAAAACGGTATGGAAAATATCGGAGACCACGGGGTCTTCGGTAAATGTTTTTCCAATGTTGCAAAACGTATTCTCGGAAAAAGACAGCCTGCATACGATTTTAGCGAATTTTGCAAAAATGACAAATTATATAAATACTTAACGAAGGGACGGAATTAGAATGAATATTGCACTTATTGCTCACGACAAGAAAAAAGAACTTATGGTACAGTTTTGCATTGCATATAAGGGTATTTTTGCAAAACACCATTTGGTTGCTACAGGTACTACCGGTGCTTTTATAACTGATGCAACCGGACTTGAAGTTCACAAATTCCTTTCCGGTTCCCAAGGCGGAGACCAGCAAATTGCAGCGAGAATTGCATACAATGAGATAGATTTGGTGCTGTTTTTCCGCGATCCGCTCACAGCAAACTCCTATGAGCCGGATGTGCTGAATGTATTGAGACTCTGCGACATCCACAACATTCCCGTGGCTACAAATGTTGCAACAGCGGAAGTGCTCATATTGGGCCTTGACAGAGGTTATCTTGACTGGAGAGATATTGTCAATCCAAAACCTAAAAAAGATATATAGTTTTATTGACACAAATATGCAAAAAATGTTATTATATATATTACGGAGGTGCCTTCTTTGAAAAAAGTAGCAGTTATAATGGGAAGCGACAGCGACCTTCCCATAGTTGAAAAAGCAATAGATACTCTGAAAGAGTTTCAAATACCCTTTGAAGTGCACGTGTATTCTGCACATCGTACACCCGTCGAAACCAAGGATTTTGTATCCTCTGCCGAGGAAAACGGATTTGGTGTTATCATAGCGGCAGCAGGTATGGCGGCCCATCTTGCAGGTGCTGTTGCGGCAAACACTGTTTTGCCGGTTATAGGCATACCCGTAAGTGCCAAGAAACTCGACGGTCTGGATGCTCTTTTGTCCACCGTACAGATGCCATCGGGAATTCCCGTTGCGACTGTTGCAATAGATGGTGCAAAAAATGCTGCAATTCTTGCCGCACAGATAATAGCATTATCCGACGAAGAACTTTCTGCAAAACTTAAAGCGGACAGACAGAAAGCAAGCCAGACAGTTCTGGAAAAAAATAAGAAAATAGAGAAATTATATAACGCATAGTGCTTCAATAAGCGGAATAATCTTCCGCTTATTTGTATTTTTATTTAGTATGGTCTACTTTGGTAAATTTATCACATTATGAAAGGAACGGCGATGTTTATGACAAAAATTCACGAAGAATGTGGAGTGTTTGGAATTATCAGTCCGCAGACAAGCCACGTTGCGGCAAGTACATATTACGGCCTTTTTGCTCTTCAGCACAGAGGTCAGGAGAGTTGCGGTATAGTGGTAAATGATGATGGTGTTTTCAAATATCACAGAGATGAGGGCATTGTAAACGATGTTTTCACTCATGAGGTTATGGACAAACTCGGTCTCGGGAATATGGCGCTCGGCCATGTCCGTTACGGCACATCCGACACAAAGGGAAGGGCTAATGCGCAGCCTATGGTGGTAAACCATATCAAAGGGCACACCGCTTTGGCTTTTAACGGCAGTGTAATAAACTATGATGAACTCCGCAAAGAACTTGAACTTGAGGGTGCTATATTCCATACAAACAGCGATATAGAAGTTATAGCATACGAAGTTATTAAACAGCGCCTCACTGAGCCATCACTGGAAAAGGCTCTGGAAAAGGCAATGGACAAGATAAAGGGTGCATATTCCATAGTAATGATGTCTCCCACAAAACTCATTGCCGCCAGGGACAAACACGGTTTCAGACCTCTGTGTTTTGGCCAGACCAAAGACGGCTCCTATGTTGTAGCGTCGGAAAGTTGTGCTCTGGATTCCGTAAGTGCAAATCTCATACGTGAGATTGAACCGGGCGAAATTGTTGTCTTTGACAAGGATGGAATCAAAGAAAACAAAACACACTGCAACAAGTGTGATAAAGCACTCTGTATATTCGAATACATCTACTTTGCAAGACCTGACTCCGTCATAGAGGGAAAGAGTGTCCACAAGGCAAAGTTAAATGCAGGTAAGTATCTTGCACAGGAGCACCCCGTGGAAGCCGATGTTGTAATCGGTGTTCCCGATTCGGGACTTGACGCTGCAATGGGATACGCCCGTGAGTCGGGAATACCCTACGGCATAGGATTTGTAAAGAACAAGTATATAGGCAGAACATTCATTGTACCCGGTCAGGATGTCCGCGAAGACAAGGTAAAGATAAAGTTGAATGTAATAGCAGATACCGTAAAGGGCAAGAGGGTTGTGCTTGTGGATGACTCCATCGTTCGCGGAACAACAAGTGCAATAATTGTAAGGCTTCTGCGTGAAGCCGGTGCAAAGGAAGTTCATCTGCGTTCATCTGCACCTGCATTTCTTAATCCATGCTACTACGGTACGGATATTGCATCGAGAGATGTTCTCATAGCGTGCAATTATACTCACGCCGAGATGGAAAAGATAATCGGAGTCGACTCTCTCGGATTCTTAAGCGTGGACAGTCTCTCAAAACTTATAGATGTTCCCGACAGATGCGGATACTGTGATGCTTGCTTTACAAACAATTATCCCACAGAGGTTCCGCTTCCGAGAGAAGAACGCAAATATAATAAAAAACTTTCAGAGAAAGAGGTTGAATAAATTGAAAAGTTACAGCGACAGTTACAAAGCAGCCGGAGTTGATATCACTGCGGGATATCGCGCAGTAGAACTCATGAAAAAGCATATTGCTACAACAATGACCAAAGGCTCCATGTCCGACATAGGCGGTTTCGGAGGACTCTTTGAACTTGATATGACAGGCATTACAAAACCTGTCCTTGTAAGCGGTACAGACGGTGTGGGTACCAAACTCAAACTTGCTTTCATTATGGATAAGCACGATACAGTAGGTATAGATTGTGTGGCAATGTGTGTAAACGACATTATATGCTGCGGAGCAAAACCTCTGTTTTTCCTGGACTACATTGCCTGCGGAAAGAATGTTCCGGAAAGAATTGCCGATATAGTTAAAGGTATTGCAGATGGCTGTGTACAGTCCGGTGCAGCACTGATTGGCGGAGAAACAGCAGAAATGCCCGGTTTTTATCCCGAGGATGAATACGACCTCGCAGGTTTCTCAGTGGGTATCGTGGATAAAGACAAGGTCCTCAATAACAAAACCATAAAAGAGGGCGATGTTATAATTGCACTTCCCTCAAGCGGTGTTCACTCCAACGGTTTTTCTCTTGTTCGCAAAGTGTTTGATGTCGAAAATGCCGACATCAAGACACCGCTTGCTGAACTTGGCGGCAAATCAGTAGGCGAAACACTCCTCACTCCCACAAAGATATATGTCAAACCCATGTGTGCACTCTTTGAAGAAGTTACAGTTAAGGCGGTATCCCACATCACTGGCGGAGGTTTCTACGAGAACATCCCCAGAAGTATTCCCGATGGTTTCACTGCAAAGATAGACAAGAGCGCAGTTAAGATTCTTCCTATATTTGACCTTATTATGAAAAAGGGCTCAATCCCCGAAAGAGATATGTTCAACACATTCAATATGGGTGTTGGTATGAGCATCGTTGTAGCAAAAGAGGATGCCGGCAAGGCTATAGAAGTTCTCAAAGCAAACGGAGAAGACGCATACATAATCGGAGAAATCACAAAAGGTGAGGAGAGCGTGGTATTATGCTAAAGGCAAAGGTTTGTGTCCTTGTGTCCGGCGGCGGTACCAATCTTCAGGCTATAATTGATGCGGTAAAATCAGGAGTTATATCTTCCGCGGAAATTTCGGCGGTAATTGCCTCAAATCCCCATGCTTATGCCCTGGAGAGAGCAAAGATTAACGGCATACCTGCCGAGGTGGTCTGCAAAAAGGAAATGCCCTCCCAGGAGGCTTTTGAGGAAAAACTCATAGAGATTATTGAACACTACAAAGCCGACATTATAGTTCTTGCAGGTTTTATGTGCATACTTTCGGAAAATTTCACCAAGAGATATCCCGAGAGAATAATAAATGTTCATCCTTCACTTATACCGTCGTTTTGCGGTAAGGGTTTTTACGGACTTAAGGTTCATGAGGCGGCACTGGGATACGGTGTCAAAGTAACAGGCGCCACAGTGCATTTTGTAAACGAAATTCCCGACGGCGGAAGAATAATAATGCAGAAATCAGTTGCCGTAGAAGACGGTGACACCCCCGAAATACTCCAAAAAAGGGTAATGGAACAGGCGGAGTGGATCATACTTCCCGCATCTGTTGAAAAAGTGGCAAAGGAAATTATTGATAGGAGATAAAAACATGAATGTATATGAAACAAGCACTATGGGCTCTGCCATCAAAGATAATTCATATGTAGGCAGAGGCATAGTTATCGGAAAAAGTGCCGACGGTGAAAATGCAGTTTTTGCGTATTTCATTATGGGCAGAAGTAAGTCGGAGGCCAAGCGGTCTTAGGA
>JAZNJU010000149.1:0-19619 GCA_045578205.1 Clostridia bacterium
AAGACGCTGAAATCAACAAGGCAAAACGTGTTCTTGCCTACGAAGTTACCAAACTTGTTCACGGTGAAGAAGAAGCACAGAAGGCTCAACAGGCTGCACTTGCTCTTTTTGGCGGTGGAAATGACGATAGCAATATGCCCACCACGGAAATTACCGGTGAGGATTTAGGAAAAACCATATTGGATATCATGATTATGGCAGGACTTGCACCTTCAAAAGGTGAGGGCAGACGTCTTGTTCAGCAGGGCGGTGTCAGCATAGATTCCAATAAGGTTACCGACTTTAATCTCGTGATAGATGAAAGTCTTTTCAACGACGGCAAAATCATCATCAAAAAAGGCAAAAAAGTTTTCCACAAAATAGTTTTAAAATAGTTTATTCTTACTGCCCGGAGTACCCAAACGGTACTTCGGGTTTTTTATGCAATAATTAGTAAGGAATTTTGCTAAAAGACTTTACTTTTTTGAAAGAATGTATTAGAATATATCTGTTATAATGTATTTTTCTGCACGGAGGTAACATATATGCAATATCAAAGCACACGAAATAACAAAATCAGAATTTCTTCTGCCGAGGCAATAAAGAAAGGTATATCCGAAGAGGGCGGTCTTTTTGTCCCTGAATCCATACCCGAATTTACATACGACGATATACTCGAACTCACAAAACTCACATATCGTGACAGAGCAAAGAAGATACTCTCTGCTTTTCTCACAGACTATACAGCAGAAGAAATTGCAGATTCTGCCGACAAGGCATATTCCAAAGAAAAGTTTTCTTCCGACACAGTAGCACCGGTTGTAAAACTTGGTGACAGTATGCACATTCTCGAACTGTGGCATGGACCGACTTGCGCTTTCAAGGATATGGCTTTGCAGATTCTTCCGCATCTGCTCACAAAGGCTGTTAAGAAAACAGGCGAGGACAACACCATTGCCATATTGGTTGCCACTTCCGGCGACACAGGAAAGGCTGCTCTGGAAGGCTTCAAAGATGTTGAGGGAACGGTAATTCAGGTTTTCTATCCAAAGCAGGGCGTATCGGAAATTCAGAAATTGCAGATGATAACACAAGAGGGAGCAAATGTATCGGTAGTTGCCGTTGAGGGTAATTTCGATGTTGCCCAGACAGGTGTTAAAAAGATATTTACCGATGAGAGTTTTAAAAGTGAACTTTCTTCCAAGGGGTATTCTTTCTCAAGCGCCAATTCAATAAACTGGGGACGTCTTGTTCCGCAGATTGTTTACTATTTCAGTGCATATGCTGACATGATAAAGGCAGGAGATATAATTTGCGGTGAAAAGGTCAACATCTGTGTTCCCACAGGTAACTTCGGAAACATACTTGCCGCATACTACGCAAAATGTATGGGTCTTCCCGTAAATAAACTCATTTGCGCTTCCAACAAAAACAGTGTCCTCACGGAGTTCATTGAAAGCGGTAAATACAGCAGAAACAGAGACTTCTACACAACAATCTCTCCGTCTATGGATATAATCATTTCTTCCAATCTGGAAAGACTTCTGTATATAATTTCCGGCATGGATGACAAACTGGTTTCCGGATACATGTCTGACCTTTCACAAAAAGGCGAATACACAGTGTCCGATGAAATCGCAGGAAAGATAAAGGCTGATTTTGCAGCAGGCTATTGCGATGATGAAATGACCAAAGTTGCCATAAAAATGATTAAAGATGAATATGATTATACTGCCGACACACACACTGCAGTTGCCATAAAGGTGTATATGGACTATGTGAAGCGTAGCGGTGACAAAACAAAAACCATTATTGCATCTACTGCGAATCCATACAAATTCAACAAGAGTGTTCTTGACGCTCTTAACTGTCCCGAAATTGACAATGCCGACGAATTTGAACTTTTGAATATGCTTTCTAAGGTGAGTGGGCTTGAAATCCCGGATTCTCTCAATAATTTAAAGAATAAAGAAATAAGATTTACCGCAAGTTGCAGTAAAGATACTATGAAAGGTGCAGTTTCGGAATTTTTGAAATAAGGAGGTTTTTCCGTGAAGAAAAGTTTCGGAGCAATCATTGCCGCAGGCGGCACGGGAACCAGATTTGGAACCGATATCCCCAAACAGTTTGTGGATGTTCTGGGCGCGCCCGTAATTGCACACACTATATCCAAATTTCAAAATTGTTCTTTGATAGACGAAATTGTTCTGGTAGTTCATAAGGATTATATAGTTTTTTGCAACGATGTTGTTAAAAAATTCCGCTTTGACAAAGTATCTGCAATCATAGGCGGGGGCGACACCAGACAAAAAAGCGTTTTCAAAGGTATAAAAGAGATTGACACAGACTATGTTCTGATACACGATGCGGCAAGACCTGTAGTTACTTGCGAGCAAATCGAGAAATGTTGCCGAAGTGTAACGGAAAACAGCGCTTGCGCTTTGGGATGCAAAGTGGTTGATACCATCAAGTTTTCCGAAGACGGGGTTCATATTACAAAAACAGTAGACAGAACCAATCTTTGGCAGATTCAGACCCCTCAGTGCTTTGAGAGAGATACAATTCTAAGGTGTCATCAAAATGCGGCGTTTGAAAGTTTTGAAGCCACCGATGACTGTATGCTTGCAGAACATTATGGTGTGACTGTTTCTTTGGTGGAAGGGGACAGCACCAATATTAAAATAACAAATTACACTGACCTTGTTTTGGCGGAGGTGTTACTTGGTGATTAGAATAGGAACCGGATACGATGTCCATCGTCTTGTAAAGGAACGCGACCTGATACTCGGAGGAGTGAAAATCGACTATGAATTCGGACTTTTGGGACATTCCGACGCGGACGTGCTTACCCATGCAATAATGGATGCACTTCTCGGTGCAGCGGCATTGGGTGATATCGGAAAATTATTTCCCGATACCGACAATTCCTACAAGGGTGCCGACAGCATTGAACTTTTGAAAGAAGTTTCACGGGTTCTTGACAAAAACGGTTATACTATTGTAAATATCGACTCAACAGTAGTTGCCCAAAAACCAAAACTGGCAGGGCACATAGATGCTATGAGGACAAATTTTGCTACTGCTTTAAATATACTGAAAGACTGCGTAAGCGTTAAGGCTACAACTACCGAAGGACTTGGCTTTGAGGGCGAGGGGCTCGGTATTTCGGCAAATGCCGTTTGTATTATAAAAACAAAAGGAGAATGACCATGTTAACAGACATTCAGATTGCACAGAGTGCAAAACCTTTGCACATTGGTGAAATTGCAAAAAAACTTTCTTTGGGTGAAGATCATATTGATTATTACGGCAAATACAAAGCCAAAATAAATCTTGAAGTCCTGGATGAACTCAAAGACAAAGAGAACGGAAAACTGGTACTGGTTACTGCCATAAACCCCACACCTGCAGGTGAGGGAAAAACAACAATAACTGTTGGACTCGGACAGGCTATGAACAAAATCGGCAAAAACACTGTCATTGCTCTTCGCGAGCCGTCTCTCGGTCCTGTTATGGGTGTCAAAGGCGGTGCGGCAGGCGGCGGATATTCGCAGGTTGTTCACATGGAGGATATAAACCTGCACTTTACCGGCGATATGCACGCAATAACTGCGGCAAATAATCTTCTTGCGGCAATGCTGGACAACCACATAAAGCAGGGCAATCAACTTGGAATTGACCCCACAAATATTGTTTTCAAAAGAGTTATGGATATGAATGACCGTTCATTGCGAAACATTATTATCGGTCTTGGCGGTAAAATCAACGGTACTCCCAGAGAAGACGGTTTTATGATAACTGTTGCATCTGAAATAATGGCAATTCTATGTCTTGCAAAAGATTTAAATGATCTCAAGGAAAGATTTGCTAGGATAATCGTTGCCTATACCTATGACGGTAAACCTGTTACAGCACACGACTTGCAGGCAGAGGGTGCAATGACACTTCTTATGAAAGATGCCGTTAAACCCAATCTTGTACAGACACTTGAGGGAACTCCATGCCTTATGCACGGCGGACCTTTTGCAAATATTGCACATGGATGCAACAGCCTTTTAGCAACAAAACTGGCTCTCAAACTATCTGACTACACAATTACCGAAGCAGGCTTCGGTGCGGATTTGGGCGCAGAAAAGTTCCTTGATATCAAATGCCGTTTTGGAGGGCTCAAGCCCAATGCAATTGTGATTGTTGCTACTATACGCGCTCTTAAATACAACGGCGGTGTTAAAAAGGACATGCTCAAAGAAGAAAACCTTGATGCACTTAAAAAGGGTATCGTAAATCTTAAAAAGCATGTTGAAAATATGCGTTCCTACGGTGTGGGAGTAGTGGTTGCAGTTAACTCTTTCTTTACCGATACCGACGCTGAAAAACAGTTTGTTCTTGACTACTGCAAGGAAATCGGTGTCAAATGTGCAATGGCTGAAGTGTTTGAAAAAGGCGGAGAGGGTGGAATTGAACTTGCAAAGGCAGTTTGCGAAACTATAGATACAACTCCTTCAAACTATGCTCCTCTCTACGATGTAGAACTTTCCATAAAAGACAAAATAACTGAAGTTGCCACCAAGATATATGGTGCTTCAGGCGTTATATTTACAAAAAAAGCCGAAAAGAAGATTAAACAACTCGAAGAAATGGGACTTGATAAAGTTCCGGTTTGTATGGCAAAAACACAGTATTCACTCTCCGATGACCCGGCGCTTCTCGGTGCTCCGAGCGGATTTGATATTACCGTAAGAGATGTCAATATTTCAAACGGTGCTGGTTTTGCTGTTTGCCTTACCGGCGACATTATGACTATGCCGGGACTGCCGAAAGTTCCTGCCGCAAACAATATTGATATAACTGAAAACGGCGAAATTGTCGGACTGTTTTAAATTTGGCTTTTAATCGGAGGATATATGATATATAAGTCTTACAGTCCCGAGGAAACCGAACAGATTGCATTTGAATTTTCCAAAACCCTTTCCGGAGGGCAGGTTATTACTTTGGATGGTGACCTGGGTGCAGGAAAAACTGCTTTTGTTCGCGGAATTGCCGTGGGACTTGGAATAACAGACAGGGTGTCCAGTCCTACATTTACCATAGTAAACGAATATCGAAAAGGCAAAATACCGCTTTTTCATTTTGATGTCTACAGGATTACTTCGGAAGAGGAAATGTATGACATCGGATGGGATGACTATATTTCTCAGAATGCTGTGGTAGTTGTTGAATGGGCATCGAATATTGAACAACTTTTTTCGGATGACGGCATAATCAGAATAGAAATAACCAAAGATTTGTCTGTGTCTGAAGATTATCGTCAAATCACAATAAAAGGAACGGTATAACTATGAACATTTTGGCAATGGATACTTCATCACTTACAGCAACTGTTGCTGTTCTTACAGATGAAAAACTCCTTGGTGAATACACAGTGTCCAACAAACTCACTCATTCTCAGACCATATTGCCTATGACGGATGAACTTCTCGGCAAAATCGGTATGAAGTTGGAGGATATAGATGTTTTTTCGGTATGTGTCGGACCGGGTTCTTTCACAGGGTTAAGAATAGGAATGGCTACCGTAAAAACTTTTGCTCAGGCTCTTTCAAAACCCATTGTTGGTGTATCTTCATTGGATGCTGTTGCATATAATTTTTATTCATGCGACGGATACCTTGTCTGTCCGGTTGTTGATGCAAGAAGAGATGAAATATATAATGCCATCTACGAAAACGGTATAAAGACAGTTTTTGACAGACCCATACATATTGATGATTTGCTAAATGAACTTTCCGACGAAAAAGTTATTTTTTGCGGTGACGGTGTTTGTGTTCACAAAGAAAAAATTATTTCTGCGAATAAGGATGGCTGGAAAATCGCCCCTCAGAATCTTTTACTTCCAAAGGCATCTTCTGTAGCGTACTGTGCTTACCAAAGGGCTTTGGATGGTATGTATGATGATTGTTACACCTTAAACCCGGTGTATTTGCGCAAACCTCAGGCAGAGAGGGAACTCGAAGAAAAAAACAGTAAAAACGGAGGAAAATTAAAATGATAGTAATAGGAAGCGACCATGGCGGATTTGAACTTAAAAACATTATCCTTAAATATCTTGAGGATAAAGGTATTGATGTTATTGATGTTGGAACTTATTCGGAAGACAGTGTTGATTATCCCGACATTGCCGACAAATTGTGTGAAAAGATTACTGACGGTACCTGTGAAAAGGGCATACTTGTTTGCGGTACAGGTATAGGAATGAATATGTGTGCAAATAAGCACAAGGGAATAAGAGCCGCACAGTGTCACGATACATTCAGCGCAAAAATGACAATTCAGCACAACAATGCCAATGTTCTTACTATGGGCGGAAGAGTAGTGGGCAGTGAACTTGCAAAAGAAATTGTAAATGAATTTCTTACCAATGAATTTTTGGGCGGACGCCACGAGACACGCGTCAACAAAATGATGGCTATCGAAAACAGGTGATGATATGATAGAAGCAATTGAAGGTTTTTTGACCGGTATTGATCCGAGTTTCGGTGTCTTTGCTGTATCAATGATTCCGGTTATTGAACTTCGCGGAGCAATTCCGCTTGGAATCGGACTTAATCTGCATTGGCTGTGGGTGTATATTATAAGCATTGTGGGCAATCTGCTTCCGATACCTTTTGTTATACTCCTTGTGAGACCAATAATAGAATGGCTTTTGCGTTCAAAGGCTTTCAAAAAACTGGGTCTGTGGTTAGAAAACCGCACCAAGGAAAAATCCAAACAACTGAACAAATACAAAAAATGGGGTTTGTTTATATTTGTTGCTATACCGCTTCCCGGAACCGGTGCTTATACCGGAGCGATGATAGCCGGAATACTTAATATGCGGCTTAAAGATGCACTTCCCGTGATTGTTGCAGGGGTTTTGGTTGCAGGACTTGCAATGCTTGCAATATCCTGCGGTGTTAAAATTTTACTTTGAGAGGATTAAAGTTATGAAAAGAAAATTATTTACATCAGAATCCGTTACAGAAGGACATCCCGATAAAATGTGCGACCAGGTTTCCGACGCGGTTTTAGATGCGATTTTAGAAAAAGACCCTATGGCTCGCGTTGCTTGTGAAACTGTTGTAACAACAGGTCTCGTTATGATAATGGGAGAGATTACAACAAACTGCTATGTGGATATACCCAAGGTGGCTCGTGATACTATAAAGGAAATAGGATATGACAGAGCAAAGTTTGGCTTTGATTGCCACACTTGTGCCGTTATGACTACTATTGACGAACAGTCCGGAGATATTGCTATGGGTGTTGATAAATCTCTGGAATCCAAGGAAAGCAATTCCGAGGATGCAGACCACGGAGCAGGTGACCAGGGTATGATGTTCGGGTTTGCGTGCCGTGAAACAGAGGAACTTATGCCAATGCCTATTTCACTTGCACACAAACTTGCCAAGAGACTTACCGATGTAAGAAAGAACGGTACACTCAACTACTTAAGACCCGACGGCAAAACACAGGTTACTGTTGAATATGTAGACGACAAGCCTGTAAGAGTGGACACTATCGTTATTTCCACTCAACATAGCGATGACGTGTCTTTGGAACAGATACGCAAAGATATGCTTGAACACGTTGTAGCACCTGTTGTTGACCCTGCGCTTCTCGACGAAAACACAAAGTACTACATAAACCCCACCGGACGTTTTGTTATAGGCGGTCCTCAGGGGGACAGCGGCCTCACCGGAAGAAAGATTATTGTTGATACATACGGCGGTTATGCTCCTCACGGCGGCGGTGCGTTCTCCGGCAAAGACCCCACAAAGGTTGACAGAAGTGCTTGCTATGCCGCAAGATATGTTGCCAAAAACGTTGTTGCGGCCGGCCTTGCAGAAAAATGCGAGGTTCAACTTGCCTATGCTATTGGTGTTGCAAATCCCGTTTCTATATATGTAGATACTTTCGGAACAAACACAGTGCCGGAAGATAATATCATAAATGCTGTAAACGAAGTGTTTGACCTGCGTCCTGCTTCCATTATCAAGGAACTGGAACTTCGCAGACCCATCTACAAAAACACTGCGGCTTACGGTCACTTTGGACGTACAGATGTGGATCTTCCGTGGGAAAGATGCGATAAAACAGAACTTCTCAAATCAAAAGTCGGTTTGTAATTCACCCATTCGGCACCTCTTTGCATATTATGATGCAAAGAGGTGTTTATATGTCAATAATACTGTTTAAAACTGTAGTGACATTTTTGGTAATCTACGGACTCATAGAGTTGTGTTCAAAGGTTTTCGGCTTTTTTATCAGTTCCGATGACTGCCAAAAGGAAATATTTATATTCATCCATGTCAAAAATCAGGAGAAATCGCTGGAATACATAATAAGGACAACAATCTTCAACTATTTAAACAGTTACGGTGGAAGAACGGTGCCGTATCTGGTTATAGTTGACAGGGGTTCCGATGACCGAACAGAAGAAATTTCCAGAAAACTTTGTACTGATTATGACTTTTTGTACTATGCCACAGAAGATGAATATCTGAATTTTAAAAATGAGATAAAATAACAGGAGTTGCTTTATGATTTACAACACATATTCTGAATATCTTAAAGAAAAATACGGTGAAAGAGTGTATAAGTTACCCGTAAATTTGCCTATAACCTGTCCAAACAGGGACGGAACCTGCTCTACGGGCGGTTGTATTTTTTGCGGTGATGTGGGGGCTGCTTTTGAAAATTTGCCCACAACAATGAGTGTATCACAACAAATCCGTGAAAACATGGAATTTATCGGGCATAAGTATAAGGCAGAAAAATTCATCGCTTATTTTCAGAATTTTACAAACACCTATATGCCTCTGGAAAAATTCAAGGAACTTGTAAGTGCCGCAGTAACGGAGAAAGTAGTAGAAATTGCCATATCCACCAGACCTGATTGCATAAGGGATGACTACATGGAATTTCTGCATCAACTCCATCTTGATACAGGGATAAATATTTCCATCGAAATGGGACTTCAAAGCGTAAATTACCACACACTAAAAAAAATAAACCGCGGTCACACTCTTGCAGAATTCATTGATGCGGTTCTGACAATACAGAAATACAATTTCGACATATGTGCCCATCTTATACTTAACCTGCCGTGGGATGATAGGGAAGATGTGATTGAATGTGCAAAGATAATTTCCGCTCTCGGGGTAAAACAGGTTAAACTTCACAGTTTGTATATCGTTAAAGATACCCCCATGGCAAAACTCTATGAAATGGGCAAAATAGATATGGGGACATACATGGACTATGTGGATAGGGTAATAACTTTTCTGGAATATCTTTCGCCCGAAGTTGTTATCCAGAGGCTTATCGGAAGAGCCAAAGAAGAATACACCGTATTTGCAAACTACGGCTCCAGTTGGTGGAAGATAAAAGATGCCATTGACGATAAAATGAAGTCTTTGAATACCTATCAGGGGAGGCTATATAACTATTTGGGAGGAAGTGCCCTCAAAAAGTTTGAAAAGTAAAAATATTTTAGCAAAATCTATTGTAATTTTACACTGGATTTGTTATAATAAACTGTAAAAATATAACTCGAGGTGTCCCTTTTATGATTAAAAGTATGACAGGCTACGGCAGAGCCGAAAAAGCATTTGATAATTACAAAATAACAGTAGAAATAAAAAGTGTAAACAACCGATTTTTGGACTATAACATCCGATTGTACAAGCATTATTCTTTTGTTGAAGATTGTGTGAGAGAGTGTCTTAATTCCAGAATCAGCAGAGGTAAGGTGGATGTATTCATTCAGTATGATTTGACCGAAACTGACGACAAAATCATAACCTTGAATGAGTCAGTTGCACAGGGCTACTATACGGCGCTCAAAGGTATTTGCGAAAAATTGGGTGTAACGAATGATATCACTGCATCTACTCTTGCAGGGTTTAACGATATTTTCAACATCGAAAAACCCGACGATGACAAAGAACGAATATCTGCAGATACTTTGGAAGTGCTCAATTTAGCCATCGATGATATTACAGCCAACCGTGCCCGCGAGGGAGCAAGACTTTATGAATTCTTTGCTCAGAGTATATCTGACGTCAGAGGAATTCTTGAAATAATTTCAAAGCGTTCACCGCTTACCGTGGACGAGCATGCAAAACGTTTGAAAGAACGTATCGAGGAATTTTTAAACGGTATTGACTATGATGAATCACGACTGCTCACTGAGGTTGCAATATTTTCGGACAAAGTTAATATAACAGAAGAACTCGTGAGATTCGAAAGTCACCTGAAAGAATTTACTTCACTTCTTGAAAGCGAGATTCCCGTTGGAAGAAAACTTGATTTCACCATTCAGGAATTAAATCGTGAGGCAAACACTATGGGCAGCAAATGCAATGATTTTGAAATCGGCAAGGCTGTAGTGGATTTGAAAGCCGAAATTGAGAAAATGCGCGAACAGGTTCAGAATATCGAATAGAAAGGCTTGACATAACATGAAACTAATTAATGTCGGTTTTGGAAACATTGTTTCTTCGGACAGAATAATTGCAATCGTAAGTCCCGAATCTGCACCAATTAAAAGAATGGTTCAGGAAGCGCGTGAAAACGGTAACCTCATTGATGCTACATATGGAAGAAGAACAAGAAGTGTAATAATTACCGATAGCGGTCATATTATCCTTTCTGCCATACAGACAGAAACTGTTGCAGGAAGACTTGGCAACATTGAGGGAGAAATTATAACGGAGGAAGAAGAAATTGACTAAAAGAAAAGGCACATTGTTTATAGTTTCCGGTCCCTCCGGAACCGGAAAAGGAACAATAATGGATGAGTATTTCAAAAGATACCCGGAAGATAATTCTTTTCTTTCCATTTCCATGACAACCAGACCACCAAGACCCGGTGACAAAGACGGCGTAACATATTATTTCAAATCCCGTGAAGAATTTGAATATCTTATAAAAAATGACGGACTTGCAGAATGGACGGAGTTTTGCGGAAATTATTACGGAACTCCGAAAAAACCCGTTAACGATATGCTTGATATGGGTAAAAATGTTGTTCTTGAAATTGAGGTTGATGGTGCCGGACAGGTAAAAAAATCTTTTGACGGTGCCATTGGGGTGTTTGTTCTTCCGCCGTCTTTTGAAGAACTTCGTAGACGTCTTTCCAACCGAAATACAGAATCTGAAGAAGTTATTCAAAAACGACTGGACAGAGCACTGCAGGAAATCAAAGAAATTGACAATTATGAATATCTGCTTGTCAACGATGACCTGAATACCGCAGTTGATACTTTCCATTCAATAATAATCGGTGAAAGCCACAAAACAGTAAAAAATAAAAATATTATAGAAGAGGTGTGCAAAACATGTTAAAACCATCTGCATCAGAACTTATGAAAGCCAAGAAAATCGACAGTAAATATACCTTGGTTATCGCAACAGCAAAAAGAGCAAGAGAGATATACTCTAAGAAGGACAATGTATTTGTTGAGTGTAAATCTGACAAACCCGTCAGCATTGCCGTGAACGAAATAGCCGAAAACAAGGTTACACTCAAAACATCAAAAGACATAATAAACCAGACAGAATCCACCTTAAACGACATCCTTGAGCAGGAAGCAGAAAATCTGACTGAATAAAAATCAAAATGTCATAATTTGCAGTCGGCATCAGCCGGCTGCATTGACGCATAAAAATACTTTAACAAAAAGGGGGTTGCACCATGATAGCGGAAGTTGTGATTAACAATTTTTCAAAAGCAACGGACAATATATATCATTATGCCATTCCCGGACATTTGGAAAGTATTGTTAAAACAGGCGTCAGAGTTACAGTCCCTTTTGGAAGAGGTAACAAAAGTTGCGAAGCGTTCGTTTTGAACATTACAGACAAGTCGGAGTTTTCGAATCTGAAAGATATTGTTTCTGTCAATGATAGATACGTGTATTTTGACAAAAACCAGGTTGAACTTGTTAAATTTATGGTTCACCGTTATTTTTGTTCGTATATTTCAGCGATAAAAGCAATAATTCCGTCCGGACTCGGCACAGTCTTCACAAAAACCGTCATCTTAAATGATGGTCTATCAGAAGAAAACCGGGAATACATCGAACATTCACATATTGCCGGACAGATATGCGATTTACTGAAAGATGGGCCTTTGAATTTTGATAGTCTCACAGACCGTATTTCTTCTTCAAGACTGTCCCAAACTGTGGCGGATATGCAAAAGAGAGGGATTGTCAGCGTCTTTGAAAAGGAAAGAGACACTATTTCCGATACCGTAAAAAAACGAGTTTTGCTTGAACTTGACTATGAAGAAGTGTCTGCCGTAATAGATAATCTTTACAAAAAGGCACCTGCCAGAGCAAGATGTCTGGAAGTTCTGTCCGACGAAAGGGATATATCTTTGGCGGAACTTCTGGAAGTAGCCAACACATCCAAAAGCGTGGTAGATGCTCTCTGTAAAAAAGGATATATAACTATTTATGACACCGTGGAAAGGGAAGATTTGTTGAGTTTTAACTGCAATACGGACTATGTACGTCACCACCTTACAGATGACCAACAGCGAGTTTGCAGTACTGTTTTTCAAAGCATACAAAACTCTCAAAAAGACACTTTTTTGTTGCACGGAGTTACAGGAAGCGGCAAAACAGAAGTCTATCTTGAACTTATCGAAAAGGTTGTTTCATTGGGCAAGGATGCTATTTTCCTCGTGCCCGAAATAAGTCTTACGCCTCAAATGGTTGCTCAGGTTACCTCTCGGTTCGGAGACAGAGTTGCAGTTATGCACAGTTCCCTTACTCAGAAGCAACGTTTTGAGCAATGGAAAAGGATAAACGAGGGCGAAGTTGACATTGTTGTCGGTGCACGCAGTGCTGTTTTTGCACCGTTTAAAAATCTTGGTATAATAATCGTAGACGAAGAACACGAAAACACCTACAAATCGGAGTTTTCACCGAAATATAATGCAGTAGAAATTGCAAAATTCCGCGCAAAGCAGGACAACGCTGTTGTTCTTTTGGCAAGCGCAACTCCGCTTGTGGACAGTACTTTCCGTGCTAAAACCGGCAAGTACAAGCATTTGTTTCTTAAGAAAAGAATAAATAACCTGTCGTTGCCTCAAACGGAAATTGTCGATATGCGCGAGGAAATGTCCCAGGGCAATATGAGTATTTTCAGCAGAACTCTTGTTGAAGAAATTGCTGACAGGCTCACAAAAGGTCAGCAAACAATTCTGTTTCTAAACCGCAGAGGCTTTTCAAGTTTTGTGTCCTGCCGAAGTTGCGGATATGTTGCTAAATGTCCCAATTGCAACGTTTCCCTTACGTATCACAAATCCATAGACAAACTTATGTGTCACTACTGTGACTACATTCATCCCACATATGTAAGTTGTCCCCAATGCCGGAGCAAGTATATCAAGCACTTTGGTATAGGCACCCAGCGAGTGGCAGATGAAATAAAAGATATTTTCCCTTCTGCACGTACAATACGTATGGATGCCGATACCACTTCAGCCAGACTCAGTCATGAAAAACTCCTTACAAGTTTCCGAAACGGTGATGCGGACATACTGATCGGAACACAGATGATAACCAAAGGCCTTGATTTTGAAAATGTTACTTTGGTTGGAGTTGTTGCAGCAGATATGAGCCTTAATGTCAACGATTTCAGAGCCGCTGAACGAACTTTTGATCTCATAACTCAGGTTACCGGCAGGGCAGGAAGAGGAAATACTCCTGGCAAGGCGATTATACAAACATATAATCCCGACAACGAAACCATAATCAATGCTGCAAACCAGGATTACAACGCATTTTATGAAGAAGAAATAGAACTTAGAAAAATGCTCATATATCCTCCTTTTTGCGAGTTCATTAACTTTGTATTCACATCGGACAAAATGGATGAGGCAATGAAAATTGCAGAAAAATTCCGAAGTGAACTGTGCAGAATTATTTTGCCAAGCGAGGCTATGTTCTACGCGGTTGCTCAGGCTCCGCTTTTTAAACTGAACGGAAAATACAGATACCGTCTGCTCATGAAAACAAGATATTCGTTGACACTATACACAAAGATTGCAGAAACTCTGAAAAGGTTTTCAACAAACAAAAACCCGGTACAAATATCCGTAGATGTTAATCCTTCAAATATGTTTTAGGAAAGGTGATTTTATGGCAAGAAGAAACATCAGAACATTGGGCGACGACATTTTAAGAAAAAAGAGCCGTCCTGTAGAAGTTATCGACGAAAGAATACTGACCTTACTTGACGATATGGCTGAAACCATGTATGAATCCAACGGTGTTGGTCTTGCAGCACCTCAGATAGGAATTTTGAAACGTATTGTTGTAATTGATGTCGGAGATGGTCTTATTGAACTTATCAACCCTGAAATCGTGGAAGTCGAGGGTAATATCAAAGATCTTGAGGGATGTCTCAGTGTTCCGGGAAAGTACGGTTATGTTGTCCGCCCCGAAACAGTTACCGTTACTGCACTAAACCGCGACGGAGACAGAATAACCTTGCAAGGCAAAGGCATGCTCGCCAAAGCATTTTGCCACGAAATTGACCACTTGGACGGAATAGTTT
Organism: Clostridia bacterium; assembly: GCA_045578205.1. Taxonomy (GTDB): domain Bacteria; phylum Bacillota; class Clostridia; order UMGS1810; family UMGS1810; genus RGIG8748. Next base: position 14,590 of record JAZNJU010000149.1, read on the forward strand.
TTGTGGACAAAGTTACAGAATTTGTTGAACCTGAGGAATAAAGGAATTTGCTATGAAAATAATGTTTATGGGTACACCCCAATTTGCATGTGTTTCGCTGGATGAACTCATCTTAAAAGGATACAACGTCACAAGTGTTGTCACCACCGAGGATAAACCAAGGGGCAGGGGACACAAGATGACTCATCCTGATGTATATATGTGTGCAGAAAAACACGGCATAAATAATATATACCAACCTCTTAATCTTAGAAAAGAAAATTTTGAAGAAGTTTTGATTAAAGAGTCGCCTGACCTCATAGTTGTGGTTGCATATGGAAAACTTCTTCCGAAATATGTCATTGATTTTCCAAAATATGGCTGTATCAATGTCCACGGCTCTCTTCTTCCGAAATATCGCGGTGCTGCTCCTATGCAATGGGCACTTATAAACGGTGATGAAGAAACCGGAGTAACCACAATGTATATGGATACCGGTCTTGACACAGGAGATATTCTCCTCAAGAAAACTCTGCCTTTAACAAGCGAAGATAATTTTGGTACTGTTCACGACAAAATGGCTGAACTTGGTGCAAAACTACTTGTTGAAACTATTGAAAATCTGGGTAGTATAGAAAGAATTCCCCAAGGGGAGACAACTACCGAATATGCTTCAATGATTACCAAAGAAATGACTGTCATAGACTGGAATAAAGACGCCCGTACAATCACAAATCTGGTACGCGGACTTACTCCGTTTCCAAAGGCTTCTTGCACTATGGATGGAAAAAACCTCAAGATATTGAGAACTGCTTCTGTTTCTGAAACTACAGATGCGCCTGCGGGACGCATAATCTCCGTAAATACAGATTCTTTCGATGTAGCATGCGGTGAAGGAACTGTTCTCAGGGTTTTCACCATACAACCCGAGGCAAAGAAGACTGTTGATGTTTCTGAATATCTAAAGGGAAATAAATTGACTGTTGGAAGTTTTTTGAATTAAACTCACATGACAAATTCGTCTGATACCGTATAAAATCTCTTAAAAAGCAGAGGCATATTATGAATCCGAATCCAAGAAAAATTGCAGTGCAAATTTTATATGATGTTCTTAAATCCAAGGCCAATCTGTCTCAAAGTCTTGCATTATATCGCAAAGAATCCCAACTTACAAATCTTGACATACGGTTTGTATCGGAACTTACAGGTGGAACAATAAGGAATCTTGAATATATTGATTATGCTGTTTCTCTTGCATCGGATATAAAAATCTCAAAAATTTCACCATATGTAATGTGTGTTCTCCGTATTGGAGCGTACCAGATTTTGTTTTTGGATAAGGTTCCGCCAAGTGCCGCTGTGAATGAGAGTGTTAAAATAATAAAATCCTCATCAAACCGCAGACTTTCAGGTTTTGTAAATGCTGTCTTAAGAAAAATAATTCAGACGGGAAGAGATTTTGAACTCCCCGAAGACAAAATCAAAAATCTTTCGGTCAGGTATTCATGTCCGGAATGGATTATAAAAAATTGGGAGAAACGTTTGGGTGACGGTGCTGAAGAACTGGCAAAGAAAATGAATTCCAAACCCGAAACCGTAATTCGCACCAACACGCTCAAAACCACTTCTTCCGAACTATGCAAAAAACTAAATGACGAAGGGTGGATATGTTCGGAGTATGTTTCTCCTGTTTTTCCCGGTGTTGACTATCTTATAAAAGCAGAGAAAATTGAGGATATTGTTTCGTCACAATCCTACAAAGACGGACTTTTCTACATCCAGGACAGTGCAGGTTCTTATGTGAGCGAAGTGCTTAGTCCCAAACCCGGAAGTACAGTGTTTGATATGTGTGCTTCTCCGGGAGGAAAAACCACACATATCGCCGAAAAAATGCAAAATAAAGGGAAAATATTTGCATTTGATGTTTCTGAAAATAAGGTCAAAACCATAAACGAAAACGCTGAAAGGTTGGGAATTGATATCATTCACGCAGAAATTTCAGATTCTTCAAAACTCAATGAAAAATATATCGGCAAAGCAGATTATCTTTTGGTGGATTCCCCCTGTTCAGGTCTTGGGATTATTCGCAAAAAACCCGACATAAAATACACAAGGGAAGAACAGGACAGCCGTGAACTGGCAAAGATAAGTCTTGCCATACTGAATTCTTCTGCTCCTTATCTTAAAAGCGGCGGTACTATGGTTTTTTCAACCTGTACAACTGTCTATGAGGAAAACGAAAAAGTTCTTTTTGAATTTTTGAAATCAAATCCCGACTTTGAACTAAATAAAATACCTTGCAACAAAGAAAATGATGGATATGTAACCTTGTATCCGCATTTGGATGATTGTGACGGTTTTTTTATAAGTCTGCTTAAAAGGAAATAAGATATGGTAAATCTAAAAGATTTTACAATTGAAGAACTAAAAGAATTTCTTGTTGAAATGAATGAGAAACCTTTCAGAGCAAAACAGATTTTTGCCTGGCTTCATAAAGGCGTTGAAAGTTTTGATGAAATGACAGATATTTCCGCGTCTTTAAAAGAAAAACTGTCTCAGGTAAGTTACATAAGTTCTTTGAAAATACTAAGGAAATTGGAATCTAAAATAGACGGGACAAAAAAGTATCTTTTCGAACTGACAGACGGCAACTGTGTAGAGAGTGTAGTAATGTACTATAAACATGGAATAACAATCTGTATTTCCTGTCAGGTGGGTTGCAGAATGGGTTGTAAATTCTGTGCATCAACTCTGGGGGGTCTGGTACGTTCACTCACTCCGGGAGAAATTCTGGATCAGGTTCTTTTTGCCCAAAAAGACATAGGTGAGCGGATATCCAATATTGTTATGATGGGCATTGGCGAACCATTGGATAATTATGATAATGTTATTAAATTTCTAAAGAATGTTAACGATGAAAACGGCATAAACATTGGCTACAGGCACATATCGCTATCCACCTGCGGCATCGTTCCCAACATAGAAAAACTTATGCATCAGGAGATGCCTATAACTCTCAGCATTTCACTGCACGCACCCACGGACGAAATCAGAAACACAATTATGCCGGTTAACAAGGCGTACAATGTTGACAGACTGATTAAATGCTGCAGGGAATATGTCGCTTTCACAAAGCGCAGAATCAGTTTTGAATATTCTCTTATTGACGGTGTTAACGATAGCGTTTCGGATGCTCGAATTCTTGCATCAAAACTCAAGGGTATGCTCTGTCACGTTAATCTGATACCTGTCAATAGAGTGGAGGAAAATAATTTTGTCAAACCCTCCCGCAAAAAAATAGAAGAATTTAAACATGTTTTGGAACTTAGCAAAATACCCGTTACAGTTCGCAGAGAACTTGGGAGCGACATCAGTGCATCCTGCGGACAACTCAGACGGAATGAAAGTAAGAAGGAGGAAAAACTATGAATATATCATACGGAACAGACGTTGGTAAGATTCGCGACGAAAATCAGGATACGGTCTATGTACACAATTTTTCCGACACAGTAGGCTTATTTATAGTTGCCGACGGAATGGGCGGATATGAAGGGGGCAAACTGGCAAGTTCTACTGCAGCAAGTTGTATCTCCGATTATATCAAATCCGAATACAAAGATGAAATGTCCGACGAGGAAATAAAGGAAATGATGCAAGTCGCTATCAAAAAGGCGTGCGCACAAATTTATGACATATCACAGGACAACAGCAGACTTGAGGGTATGGGCACAACAGTTGTAATATGTATATTAAACGGTACCAAGTTGTACACTGCAAGCGTTGGAGACAGCAGGTGTTACATACTTTCAAAAAAGACTTTAAGCCAAATTACATCTGACCACTCTTTGGTAAACGATTTACTCAAACGCGGTCTTATTACCAAGGCGGAGGCGAAAGTGCACCCCCAGAAAAATGTAATCACAAGAGCGGTCGGCTCTGAAAAGACGGTAGAAGCCGATACCTTTGTAAATCAACTGAAACCTAACGATATTGTTTTGATTTGCTCCGACGGACTTCATACAATGGTTAGTGAAACCAAAATAAAAGATGTTCTTTTGAAAGAACAGGTTGAAAAAGCGGAGAAATTAATTTCTCTGGCAAATGATAATGGCGGAAAAGATAATATCAGTGTTATTACTGTTAAAATTTCGGATGAGGTGAAGAAATGATAAATACTATACTTGGCGGTAGATATAAAATTTTGGAAGAAGTCGGCAAGGGTGGAATGGCGTATGTCTATAAGGCACATTGTAATGTGCTGAACCGAATCGTTGCCGTAAAAGTATTGAGAAATGACCTTGAGGGCGGCGAAGAATTTGTAAACCGTTTCAAAGCAGAAGCGCAGTCTGCAGCATGCCTAACTCATCCGAACATCGTGTCGATATACGACGTTGGGGAAGAGGGGGATTTGTATTACATTGTTATGGAATACATTGAAGGAATCACCCTCAAAGAATATATTAAGCAGAAGGGAAGATTATCCTCAAAAGAAAGTGCGGACATCGCTTCACAGATTTGCGGTGCTCTCTCGGTTGCTCATGAAAAGAACATAATACACAGGGATATTAAACCCCATAACATTATGATTACAAGCAACAATCTGGTTAAAGTTACCGATTTTGGCATTGCACGTGCAAGTAACAACTCCACTATGCGCGTGGGCGATTCAATACTTGGTTCTGTTCATTATATTTCCCCCGAACAGGCTCGCGGAGGTTATGTTGACTGCAGAAGCGACATTTATTCTCTGGGTATTGTTTTGTATGAAATGCTCACCGGAAAGGTTCCTTTTGAAAGTGAATCTCCCATTGCTGTTGCGATGAAACACCTGGAGGAAACTCCTGTAAATCCGACAACACTGTGCCCTGATGTCTGCGTGGAACTTCAGGATGTTATACTCAAAGCAATATCCAAGGAAACACGCAAGCGTTACCAGACGGTTGATGCTTTCAAATCGGATCTGGATGTTGTAGTGCAGATGCTCAGCACCAACACGGCTGTTCCCGTAACAGAAGAAATACAGGAAAATGAAGAAACGGTTATTGAACACG
>JAZNJU010000150.1:0-7964 GCA_045578205.1 Clostridia bacterium
TTTTATTTTTTCAAGTTCATAGTGACTTATATCACGGGATAAATACATATCCACACTGTGTCCGCGTTTCACAAGTTCTTCTGCTACCTTGCCGAGGGTTTTGATACACGGAGCCGTATCATCATTTTTTGAAAACTCCTGAAAGTTTATTATAAGAAACTTGGAGTTTGGTTTGAGATTAAGTGGAATAAGATTCTGAGTGTTTCGGATTACAGTTATGCTCCTGTCGGCGATTTCTTGTGCAATTTCCGCGGCATCTTCGGTAAGTTCCACTTCTTCATCGCAGAGGGAATCCAGAATACCTGCGCGCTCTTTCAGGGTAAGAATTCTGCCTACCGATTCTTTGATACGCTCTACTGTGATTTCTCCATCTTTAACCGCCTGCACAAGGCTGTCAAAATCGCGCTCGACACCAAAAAGAAGTGAATCTCCGCCTGCCTTAATAAATTCCACGGCAAGTCTTTCGGGCGGATATACAGAACAGGCACCGATCATAGCCATTGCATCGGAAACGATGCAGCCTTCAAAACCAAGTTCTTCACGCAAAAGTTTAGTCATTATGTTGTAACTCAAGGATGCCGGAAGAGGACCCAATATAGGGTCAATGTCATCTTCAATGGCAGGAAGTGCAACGTGGGCAACCATAATGGAAGCAACACCTGCATTTATCATTCTTTTGAATACAAGACCATAGGTCTTCATCCATTCTTCCTTGCTCATTGGGTTTATGGTGGTGCAGAAATGCTGATTTCTGTCGTCCATACCATCTCCGGGAAAATGCTTACATCCCGCAAGCATATTTCCGTTTTCCTGCATACCGCGAACATATGCCTCGGCAATCTTTGCCACCTGCTCGGGTGAGTCGGAAATTGCTCTTACGTTTGTTACGGGATTGTTCATATTGTAGTTAATATCTACTACAGGTGCCAGATTCCACTTAACGCCTGCATTGTGGCAAGCCTGCCCGGTAACACGGCCCGCCCTTTCTATAAGTTCTACATCATCAGCAGCACCCCACGCCATAGGCTCGGGGAAGACTTCTTCGTTCCACAGCCTGCTGCCGGGACCGTTTTCTACACCGGCACACACGATAACAGGCACCTTGGTGTATTTGTTTACAATTTCAATATACTTCTTGGTGGTTCCTTTTTCCTTTTGCGGAGCGCATAGAGCACCCGGACGCATCCTCTTTACAAGGTCTTCAAAATCTTCTATATTTCTGAAGTTAGGAACATTGTAGTTTATTATCTGACCGCACAGTTCCTCAGCGGTCATATCATTTAAAATACTTTCCACTCTCTTACTAAACTTGCGCATAATAAAAGCAACTTCTTTCCTTGTTATATCTGTCTTTCAAAGAAACCTTTCAATTCAACAGGGTTTTTGCCCCTTGCCTCAACTTCACCGAGAAGAACTTCAACAAATGCTCTTTGGGTAAAGTGAGAAGAAGAATATGCGTTTAAATATGTGCGCAAAAACGGCAGTTCATACAACTTGTACGGATCCCCGAAAGATGTGAATATTACACACGGATGGTCTATGGCAACACCACGCCAGAACGGCATTATATTGTCCCAGTTAATACGCAGTGTACCGCCAAGATAATCTTTGGAACTTATTCTGCAGTTAAGCAGTATGCAATCGTAGTTATCTTTTATTTTTTCAAGTTCGTAGTGACCTATCTCACTTGCAAGACGGCTGTCTACAGTGTAACCTCGCTTTTCGAGTTCTTCAGAAATCACATTAAGTTGCTTTATATATGGCGCATCCTTTTTCTCTACTGCCTGGAAGTTAATCATAAGGATTTTTGCGCCTTTTTTGAGGCTTAACGGGATAAGATTCTGCGAATTACGCACAACCGTTATACTCTTTCTTGCAATCTCGGTGGAAATTTCCTTTACATCGCCGGAAAGTTCTATGCTGTCTTCATCTATAACAGTTTCACCTATGAGACCTGCGTGAAATTTCATCTTAAGAATTCTTCTCACGGAATCCTTTATGCGTTCTACGCTGATTTCACCGTTTTCCACGGCTTTTTTAACACAATTGAAGTCATTTTCGAGTGCAAAGAGAATAACGTCTCCGCCGCCCTTTATGTACTCTATGGCAAGTCTGTCGGGACTTGTCATGGAACAAGCACCAACCATAGCCATGGCATCGGACACTATGCAACCCTCAAAACCGAGTTCTTCGCGCAGGAGTTTTGTCATAATATTATAACTCAAAGTTCCGGGTTTGGGTCCCAATATTGGATCGATTTCATCTTCTATGGACGGAAGTGCAATGTGACCTACCATAACAGACTCGGAGCCTGCTTCTATCATCTTTTTATATACATATCCGTATGTTTTAAGCCATTCTTCTTTGGAAAGAGGATTTATACAGGTGCAGAAGTGCTGATTTCTATCATCAATACCGTCTCCGGGAAAGTGCTTACAACCGGCTATCATCATGCCGTTTTTCTGCATACCGCGAACATATGCACCGGCAATTCTTGCTACCTGCTCGGGGCTGTCGGATACACTGCGTACATTGGTTACGGGATTGTCCTTGTTGTAGTTTATATCTACCACAGGAGCAAAGTTCCAGTGTATGCCGTTACGGCGGGAAATTTCGCCTGTTACCTGACCTGCTCTTTCTATGAGTTCCTCGTCATCGGCGGCACCCCATGCCATAGGCTCGGGTAGTACCTCTTCGTTTCTTAAACAGCAGCCTGCACCGCTTTCTATATCGGCAGAGACAATTACAGGCACCTTGGTGTACTTATTAATTACTTTGCAAAATTCTGCTATCTGTTCTTTGTCCTTTTTGGTAACAAATATTCCGCCCGGACGAACACTTTTAACCATTTCTTCAAACTCGTTAAAATCCATCTTGCCGTTGACATTGAGATTCATAAGTTGTCCGCAAAGGTCATCCAAAGACATACTTTCAATGATTTGTTCTATGATAAGTTCAGTGTTATTCATCGTAGATTGTCCCCTTTATTAACCAAATTGTTTTGCACCCTTATAACCGGATGTTTCTACTTTGTCACCGCTTAAAGTATGAGTGAGAAGCCAATCAAAAAGTTCTTTCATTCTGTAAGCATTGAGCCATGAATTGTGGCAAACACCCTCACAGATGGTCAGTTTGGCATTTCCGCCTTTCATATTTACATAGTCAACCATTTTTCTGCTTTCTTCCGGAAATACAACATCGTCCACCTCACCGTGGAATGCCCATACTCCCATATTTTTAAGTCTGCCTGCATTCCAGTACATACCGCCTCCGCATATGGGAACTATTGCGGCAAAAAGTTCGGGACGGCTCATTGCCATCTGCCATGTTGCATATCCACCCATGCTCGCACCCATGAGATATACCCTCTCTTTGTCGGTATAGGGCTGAGCAATAGCAAACTCTATAAATGCCTGAAGTTCTTCAAAAATATCAAACCATGTATCCGCATAGCACTGCGGTGCAAAAGAAACTATATCCAGATTATGTACCTCAGTTTCGCTAAAATACGGGTTTGCAAGAAGCGGTGCAGGATCTGTACCTCTGCTTCCTGCTCCGTGCAGAAGAATTATTATGGGATACTTTTTATTTTCGTCGAAATTCTCGGGTAATCTGAGAATATAATTCATATCTCCGAATTCTTTTACTATTTTTTCCATAGCAATCACCTTTCTTAATCTAAGCAACGCATAATCATTGTAACCGCTTCTGCCCTTGTGATATTGGCACGTGGTTTGAAACTGCCGTCGGGAGTTCCTGTTATAATACCCGATGATGCGGCATCAAGAACTGCATCGAGCATTTCGGGAGAAACATCTGCAATGTCTGTGAATGTAACACGTCTTGAAGTAACTCCGATATGGAATGCTCTTACCATAATTCTTGCAGTTTCCTGACGGTCGATTATTGTGGGACCGTCGTCACCGGGCTCTATCCATCCAAGACTTTTGGCAGTTGCGATAGGTCCGTCGTACCAGTTGGGGCCTGCGTTTTTGTCTGCTTCCAGTCCGAATGCTCTAAGGAGCATTGTAATAATTTCGGCACGGCTTATGTTTCTGTCGGGCATAAGCCCCTCATCGGAACCCTCAATAATCTTTGCATTAACTGCTTTTGCGAGGTATTCCTTTGCCCAGTGCTCGGGAATTGCAACACCGGAAACGGGTTTCTGTGTATTGCTTTCGGGAGCAGGTTCTTTATTTTCGATTTCAACTTTACCGTCTGATGGTTTGTGAATAGCAGGATTGTACACAGCGGAGTTATTTTCAAACATAAAACCTGTGGGTTTAAAATCCTCGGTTTCAACTGCAGCAAGAGCAGGTTCTATGCCATCTGCAAAGAATTGTTCGGGACTTGTTCCCTTGGGACTTATAACCCAGTAGCCGTATTCGGAAAGTTTGGTTTCAGGTTCATATATGTAACTTCCATTTGGGAAGTCGATTATTTCATTACCTATCTGGAATATCATATTTTCCTTGTCAACAAAGAAATTTTCCATAGATACACCCGGTGCATAAAGATCGGGAGTGATACGCCATACGTTTTTACCGCCTGCATACATTCCGGAGAGTACATAACGCTGATTCCAATCTACCGCTTTGGTAACAAGCGGTTTGCGATCATCGAAACCGCAAAGTTCATCTAACTGATACATGATATTCTGTATGAGTTTTAAATCGTCACCCTCCTGCGAGGAACCGGAATTATAGATAAGGAATGGGTCGGGATTTAAAAGTCCGGCATGGAAAAGGAATTCCTGGTAGTAGTCCGTACCAAAGAAGTTACCATAACTTCCTGACGAATTATTCCAGTCTCTTAATCCTATCCATGGCATAAGACCGCCGTTTTTGGTAGAGAGCACGGCAGACTGACACTTCATCGTGTCTATAAGCAGAGCGTTGTATGCTGTCTGATAAAAACGCTCAAACGGATACCCATCGGGGGCATAACCCTTGTAAGTAAGGTGAATAAGGGAGCCGTAGCAAACAGGTGCCGAGTGTGTTCCAACGTGCGTTTTGCCGGCACCGCCAAGGTATGTTCTGTGTGCTGCTCCTGTTATAATTTTGGTTTCTCCGTTGTATGCGGAAGAGCCATAGTTACTGAGTTTTATGTCTGGATAGTACTCCTTTGCCGCATCATAGAAAGCACGGTTGTGATATGTGGCAAGTCTGTCGCCGTCCATTGCCCTGTTCCATGTGTTGTATGCTGTTTTGGTTTTGTCTTTGGTGTAGTGCACTACATAGTAAAGGTCACCCTGTTCTTCTGTGCCAAATCTGAAGCCGCGGCTTTCAAGTTCAGGACGGATATCAGTAAGGTAACGTGGGTCGTTTACTATGGAATCCGCAACTTCCTGTTTTTTAATAGACCAGTTGGACATGTCACCTTCCATATCATCTATTATGTAGTCAAGTTCTGCACCTTCTGCTTTCAGGGCTTCAAAGTATTTAATCATGTGGGCACGAACTTCCTCAGTACCCTTATCCCACCATACAACATTTTCCTTGTCGTTCATTATGTCGTAGGAAATTCCGTGTATATCTATGGCACGTCTGCCCTCCGGCATCATCTTTAAATAGAATGCTGTCTCTTTTGCAAGGGCTTTTGCACCCTGTGAGTAAAGATTCTTGCTTGTAAGGTCATAGGGTTTTAAGATGTTGTCGGTTTCGTTGCTGTAACCAAAAAGATACGCAAAAAAAGTACCTTTCTTGCCTTGCTCCGCAGCAAAAGTTTCACCCGGAACAAGTGATACAAAAATAGTGATACATATCAAAACAGAAATTAGTGATGTTATCTTCCCTTTCATAGTGTTTCCTCCCTAAAATTCCTTAAACAAACGTGATTTTCTTTGTTGGCACTTGTGCCTGCACCTCACTACCGCCTACGGCGGAGCCTCTCTTTGAGAAGAAGCCTTTTAATTATTAACAAGCAATATTGAACATTAAATCAGTATTTACTATTCAATATCACCTGTTATTTACGGCGCGGCACTCTGCCGCGCCGTAAACTAACAAATATCAATTAATTTTCTGCTCCGTACAATGCAGGAATTGCAAGAAGAAGTCTTTCAAATATTGTAGCAACTTCTGCTCTGGTACAAATATTGTTGGCACCGAATGTTCCGTCGGGATAACCCTCAATAAGTCCCAGTGAAGCCACAAGATTTATAGCATTCTTTGTTTCTGCACCAAGGTAATAGGTATCGCTGAAAGCGGAAGAAGCACCGTCAACGGTAACGCCAAGTGCTTTGGAAAGGATTACACACATCTTTCCGCGTGTAAGGTCAACTTCGGGATTTAAGTTTCCGCCGTCTTCTTCAATCCAGCCGCCGCTTGCAGTGGTAGCCATAACATCTGCATACCAAGCACCCTCTGCGATGTCATTGTAACCGCCCTTGTAGGAAGTTGTCTTGACACCGAGAATACGTGTGAGCATTGTTAAGAACTCTGCCTTGGTAATGAGTCTGTTTGGCTCCATGCCAATGTCGGAACCTTGCATAATGCCAAGTCCCATCATGTTTGCAAGGGAGTGCTGTGCCCAGTGTCCTACCATATCGGAAGGCATACCGCCTGCCACAAGTGAAGGCTTGGTATTCTTTCCGGTGATGGGATTTAATTTGAGCGTGGTAGCCGCAGGCTTGGAAACTGCGGGCTTGTCGTCGTCTTTCTCATCATCGGAGGGAACTGAAGGTGTGGAAGGAACAGAACCTGCGGGAGTATCATCCTCAACAACTTTCTTCTTTTCGTAGTTGTTGGGGTCCGGCATTGTTTCTGTGCTCTCGTAGTCTATACCTGTGGGCATAAAGTCTTCGGTAGCGATAGGCATATCGGGAAGCGGATCATCTGCTGTTCTCCACTCCTGGGGCCATACGGGGTCCTCTGTAATTACCCAGTAACCATACTGTGATACTACATCCTCGGGCTGGTAGATGTAACTTCCCTCGGGGAACTTAACATACTGGTTACCGATTTTGAATGTAATACCGTCCATTGTACTTACCAAGAAGTTTTCCATAGATACTCCGGGGCAGTAGAGGTCGGGAGTAATACGGAATATACCCTTGCCGTTGGCACTCATACCGGAAACTACATATCTCTGGTCATAGGTAACAACCTGATTTAATGTGGGAATAATAACCTTGCGGTCTTCAAAGCCCACAAGTTCGCCAAGTTGAGCGAATATTCTCTTTAAGAGATTTAAGTCGTCGCCCGTATTGGATGAATCCTGGTTGTATATAAGCCATGGGTCAGGATTACAGAGACCAAAGTGGAACATGGCTTCCTGATAGTAGTCTGTGTGGTTGAAGTTGTTGTAACCGCCCTGACCTGTGGGGGTACTCCAACCCTTGATACCTACCCATACCATAAATCCGATTTCGTTGTTGGAAGCGATGGTATTGTTCTGAGTGCTTCTCATAGCGTGGATAAGTTGGTTAAAGGGTGTATTGGGCATTGTATCCCAGGGGTAATCTGCAGGTGGATTCTTTACGATATCCTTGAAGTTACCGTAACGAACGAGCGCAGTGTGTGTACCTGTGATAAATGTACTCTTGTGGCCTGTTGCTTTGGATGGTGTACCCTGATAGTTAACCATGTCGAGCATACCTGTGCCAACACCGTCGCCGTAGTTGGAATACTTGATATCGGGATAGTACTTTACTATCTGGTCATACACTGCTTCGCGGTATGCGGTAAAGTAGATACCCTCGTCCATGGTTGCATTGAATATCTGATATGCTATATCCGCTCCCTCGGGACGCTCCTTGGAATAGAAGACAGTTCTTCTGGGTTCCTGAGCACCGGGGAAGATGTTGATGTATTCGAGATCGTACTCTTCACCGAATACAAAGCCGTTTGCCTCAAGAAGAGGTCTTACTTTCTGGTATTCGGGCATCTTTTCGATAGCGATAAGTTGTTCTTTGATCCATTCTTCATAGAGGTGACCTTTGGTAAGTCGGATCGTAGCCATGT
>JAZNJU010000151.1:0-4565 GCA_045578205.1 Clostridia bacterium
ATACAGATGCCATAAAAAACGCTCCCCATGCCAAACTTGTTGCAGTATGTGACATAGTGGAGGAAAAGGCTAAAAAAACCGCTCTTGAAAACGGACTTGAAAAATGGTACACCGATGCAGAAACTATGCTCAAAAACGAGGATATAGATGTGTGTTGCGTTCTTACTCCAAGCGGTATACATTGCGACACTGCCTGCCTTGTTGCAAGACATGGGGTAAATGTCCTGTGTGAAAAGCCGCTTGATATATCCTCTGAAAAAATGCAGAAAATGATTGACGTCTGCAAGGAAAACAATGTAAAACTTGGTGCTGTGTTTCAGCGCAGAACATATGACGGAGCCATAAAGGTGAGAGAAATCATCCAAAATGGAAAGATCGGCAAGGTTGCTCTTGCCGATGCTTCGCTGAAGTACTATCGTGACCAGGAGTATTACGATAGTGGTGAGTGGCGAGGCACATGGGAACTCGATGGCGGGGGCGCACTTATGAATCAGGGTGTTCACGGAGTGGATATGATATCCTGGATTATGGGCGGAATTCACTCTGTGTATGCCAGATGTGAAACACTTGCGTGGGATATAGAAACCGAGGATACAGCCGTCATAAATGTCAGGTTTAAAAATGGTGCCCTGGGTGTAATACAGGCAGCAACCACCGCATATCCCGGACTTGATACTACGTTCAGTTTCCACGGTACAGAGGGAAGTATATCCTTTGGTGACGATGATGTATATCTTTGGGAACTTAAGGATAAAAGTATTGAGAAACCGCAGGTCTACGGAAGTATGGGCGGTAAGAACTGTCAGTATTCGTCTACAAACTTTGGTCATATCATTCACATAGAGGATATGGCGATGGCGGTTATAGAGGACAGAGACCCTCTCATAACCGGCGAAGAGGCAAAAAAGAGTGTCGAGATAATCCTTGCTATATATAAATCTGCAAAAACAGGCAAGGAAGTAATAATTGACTAAAAGAAAAAGATACAAAGGTCAAAATGACCTTTGTATCTTTTTTATGTGATTTAATTATATAATCTCAACAGGCGACTTACCTTCAAAATCAATTTCGCCAAACAGTGCCTTTACAACAGCAGTTACGGATTGTTTGGAGAAGGAATAAGCATTTATGTATGTTACTTCCGAGTTGTTGTAGTATTTGTACACATAGGGTGAACCGAAACTCGCAACAATTGTTTTGGAGTTATCGGAACAGTTTGATGCCCAGATGGAGGCCGCTTCATCACCCCAGAAGTCCACGGGGCCGATAGGTCGGTGTGTAGTTCGGCAGAGGGCAAACATAATGAGGTCATAGTCATCCATTATTTCTTCAAGTTGGTTGGACCACACATTTCTCATCATAGTCACATTGCATCCGCGGTTTTTGAATTCGTCTTCCAGAGTACAGAGGGCGGTGTATTGTTCGTCGTCGGGGGTAACACCAATCACGAGGACATTTTTCACTTTTTTGGTGTCAATGGGGAGCAAACCTTTGTATTCTTTAACAAGTGTAAGAGATTTTTCGGATATGTCCTCGGCAATCTTCTTGAAAAATTCTCCGTCAACATCGGAGGGATTTTCTTCATTGTCCAAAATTCCGTATTCGCTCTTTAAAGCAAGAATTCTGTCTACTGCTTCGTCCAGAAGTTTCTCATCGATTTCGCCTGCGAGGATTCTCTTTTCCATTTCGTCTATGTAGCCGTATGCAGGCCACAGAAGAACATCGTTACCTGCAAGGAAACTGTCTACGCATCTGTCGATGGAGGAACTTCCGCAGAATCCGCCCATTACCAAAGCGTCTGTTACAGTAACTCCCTTGAAGCCGAGTTCGTCTCGGAGAAGTTTTGTTGTAAGGTCGTGGGATAGGGTAGCCACGGGATATTCATTTCCGTTGTTGTCGTTTTGGTAGTCAGTGAGGTTAATGTGGCCTGTCATAATTGACGGTGGATTTTTTTCAAATAATTCACGGTACATCTTTCCGTAATTATCTTCCCAGAAATCAAAAGGTGTTTCGTTGTTCACCGATGTAAGGTGAGGGTCAATACATTCGTTGTAGGGAGTACCGGGATAATGCTTAAGACAGGAAATAACTTTCTCTTCTTTAAGAACTTCAATTTCCTGTTCAACCATACGGGCAACGAGTTCCCACTTGTCGCTGACCGATCTAGTGTCGGTTACGGGGCTGCGCTTTGATATGTTGATGTCACAAACGGGCCAGAAAATCCAGTTAATTCCCGTCTTTTTACAATCCTCAGCAATGAACTTTCCTGCTTTTCTTGCAAGTTCCTTGTTGTCTGCAGCACCGAGAGCCATCTGTGGCGGAAGGATAACGTCTGCTTTCTTTGCAAATGAACCGCTGTCCGCTGTGGCAAAAAGAGGCACTTTAAGATATTTGTTGTACTTGGCGGTAATTTCCTTGAAATCGGGATTTTCGCCGATTAAAAGCCCTTTTACAAGCCCCTTGTTGTTGAAGATACCGCCTATGGGGTATTTCTCCAGAAATTTTTCAATGCTTCCGCACATTTCTATGTGTTTTTCGGTTTCGCACAGACAGATTACTGTCTGACCGATTTTTTCTCTCAAAGTCAAATCTTTATGTGTCAATCTCTTTTTCATTTTGCTGATTCTCCTTGGAATTTGTTTAGAGTATGATACCATAATATTGTTTTTTTTTCAAGGCACATATTTAAGAATAATTGTGTGTAAATTTAATATTTTTTTGGATTGCAAATTGACTTTTAAGGTTATGTGTGTTACACATTAATAAATTTTGGTGCTATAATTTGATTTTTAAGGTTTCTCCCGGTTTAATGGAGTAAATGTCAAACCATATTTCAAACAGTGTAGGATTGTAGACAATTCTTTCGTCGGCACTGTACTTAAGAGAGTTGTAGGCATTGGTATAGTGACGCTTATAAATCTCGGCTCTGACGGTATTTCAGATGTAACTGTGCATCTTCCTGAAAGGTGGGCGGATGCTGAGGAGTTTTATCTGCTTAACCAAAACGGCGAGTGGAAAGCGCAGAATGTATCAATAAAAATCAGGAACTTAAACTTGGTTTTGAACTTAACTACTGTGAGCCAATATACATTATGGTGAAATAGAATTAACAAATTATATACAATTGGCGGCTGATAATCAGCCGCCATGTTTTATGATTAATTTTTATAAATCTATGCCATTTACCATTGTTTTCTTGGAATTGATTTTGTCTGTCAAATCGGTGAGTGCCTCTGCAAACCTCTGGTAATGCACGATTTCTCTTTCTCTTAAAAACTTGATTACATCGTTTACATCGGGGTCATCGGAAAGGCGCAGAATATTGTCGTAGGTTGCCCTTGCTTTCTGTTCTGCAGCGAGGTTTTCATTTAAATCTGCAAGTGGGTCACCTGTAGATGCAATATACTTTGCATCAAACGGCGTGCCGTTTGTGTTTGCAGGATAAATACCTGTTGAGTGATTTATAAAATAGTTATAAAATCCGCTGTCTTTCACGATATCTGAGTCGAGGTCACGGGTCAATTGATACACTATAGCACCAACCATTTCGAGATGAGACAACTCCTCGTTGCCAATGTCATTCAAAAGTGCCTGGGTTTCGTTTGTAGGCATTGCAAAACGTTGACTCAGATATCTTAGCGAAGCGGCAAGTTCACCGTCGGGTCCACCGTACTGTGACAGAATTATCTGTGCAAGTCTGGGGTTTTTATTTTTAACCTTTACAGGATACAAAAGTCTTTTTTCATATTTCCACATAATTTTTCCTCCTATTCTTGCCAAGGCCAGATGTTGGCGGCCCACTCAAAGGGAACTCTGTTAGGAACATCCTGGACTTTTAATGCTTCACATTCTCTTGCATAATCATACATTATGCTTTTGAGAGTAGCACTGAGTTTTGTAAACATTTCCAGGGCTTCTTTATCGTTGGGGTGGGTATCAAGGTACAGATTGAGGTCTGTAAGCGCAAATTCAAGTTCTGCAATTTGGTTATACATTTCATAGCAGTTCTTTTTGCCGCCTTGATTGTTCCCGCTGTTATTGTTATTGCCGTTATTATTGTTATTATTGTTATTATTGTTATTATTGTTATTATTGTTATTATTGTTATTGCCACCCTGGTTTCCGTTGTCAGGACACATGCAGTCATTATTCAGGGGACAGTATGGGTTTTTGAGATAAGTCAACTTTATTCACTCCTTATTTGAATGGATTCATGATTCTGTTTGATGCGTATTCCCTGAAAGGAATATTAAGTTCTTTAAATAGTGTTCCGTTTTTTAGTGCATCGCTGAGACTATACAGGTTTTCAAAACGCTGATACGGAACATATACAAAACCTACTCTGGGATTTTTTGTGCGAAAAACTTTATCCATTGTAACACCTCCAAATATTTGTTCATATTTATACTATGAATTGCATATAAATTATGTTACAATATATGCAAGTGAGGTGACTAACTATTAAAAGTCAAGAGTTTTTTTGAAAAGTTTCTAAACAAATTTTAATGGACAAAAAAGTGCATGGTAAATAAGCCCTGTATTACAAGGACTTTAAAAAATAGTTG
>JAZNJU010000152.1:0-8159 GCA_045578205.1 Clostridia bacterium
AAATACGAAAAAACTTTTTTTACAATCTGCCAATTGAAAAAAGGTGTTTTATTGTGCTACACTATAGGTGAAGAAAGGAAGGTACAGTCCAATGTACAGATAAAATCTTAATCAAAATTTGAAAATCCGATATGATAAAAACTCCAAAAAACACGGCGGTGTCACGCTTAATATATATAGGAGTTGAAGAAGTGAGAAAGAAAAAAGGGAGTTTATATCAAGTGAGATTTTCAGACCACACCTTTTGCAGCACACAGTAGTTTAAAGTTAAACAAAAGCCGTTTTGCTTAAAAAGAAGTTTTAAAAAAGAAGAGTGTTTAAAAAGACAAATTGATGCGGCAAAAGGGAGTACAGGAAAGCGAGGATAACAAAAGATGTTAGATATCAAGAGTCAGCGGAAGTGACCTCCGGTTGCAGAAAAAGGCAATCAGAGGTCACTTCCATTTTTTCTTGATTTTCTGACAAAATATTTTAACAAAAACAAAAGCGATCCCGAGGGACCGCTTTTTATTATTGTTGTATGGCCTTTGTTTTCCATTTACCTCTTGCATAGAATATTGTTGTTATAACAGCACCCAGAACCCAGGACGCAAGGAGTGATATCTGTATGCACACGCTTTGTCCGTTAGGCAGTTCGGGTGTTTTTGTGAGATACGAAATACCGTATGCCAAGGGAATACGTATGGCAACAGTGGATATAAGAGAAATCCACATGGGTGTCATGGTGTCCCCTGCCCCTCTCATTATGCCCGAAAGCGATTGGGTAACAGCAACTGCTATGTAGCCCGCCGCAAGAATACGCATAAGGTAATTGCTCATATTTACAAGTTCTTTTGTATCTGTGAATATTGCCATGAGATATTTTCCGAAAACAAGAAGAATTCCTGTTACAAATGCAGAGCAGGCAACAGCAATCAGGGTACCTTGCTTTGCTCCCTGTGTTACTCTGTCGCGAAGACCCGCGCCTATGTTTTGTCCTGCGTATGTTGTAAGTGCAAGACCAAAAGAGAAGTTTGGCATCATAGCAAAGCCGTCTACTCTCATTATTACCACGTTTGCGGCAATAAACTGCTCACCGAACTGGTTGGTAAGAGACTGTACCACTATCATTGCTGAGGAGAATATAGCCTGTGTAAGACCTGCGGGAATACCGAGACTTACTATCCTCTTTACATACTCCGCCTTGGGTTTTAGGTAATAACCGTTAAAATCAAAGTAGTTTTTCATTCCGGCAAGTTTGATAAGACAAAGAGCCGCTGATACAAACTGTGCAATAATTGTAGCAAGCGCAACACCGGAAACTCCCATTTTGAGACCTGCAACAAAATATATGTCAAGACCGATGTTTATAACAGTTGCCACCAAAAGATACACCAGAGCCGAAAACGAATCCCCGAGTCCACGGAGCACACCGCTTAATATGTTGTAAAATCCCATACCTGCAATTCCCATGAGGGATATGAAAAGGTACCAGTAACAATCATCTATTATGCTGTCGGGAGTGTTCTGAAGTTCCAGTATAGGCCGTATGAGAGGTGTAGCAAAAACCATAAGCACAACGCAAGAAACCAAAGTAACCACAATGGATGTGCCTATTGTGTGAGAAAGCGCCTCCCTGTTCTTGGCGCCTGCATACTGGGAAACCATTACATTTGCACCCGATGATATGCCCATGAAAAGTACAAGAAGCATATTGAGTATAGGAAGTGCACTTCCTACTGCAGCCAAGGCATTGTCCCCTACATACTGTCCGACTACTATGCTGTCCACGGTACTGTAAAGTTGCTGTGCTATGTTTCCAATGAGCATCGGCAATGTGAATGTGATAATACACTTCCAGGGAGAGCCAACTGTCATATCCGTGGGTGTATTCAGTTTTTTAAGTAATGAACTCATTTTATTACCTCTTTATTGTTTGTCGTATTTTTAAACATCTTTTCAATTTTATCACAATAATTTCCAAATTACAACAACTTTTTTAAATACTTCTTACTTATTTTCGGTTGGAAAAGTTTGATTTGTTGAAATCTCGCACCAAAGTTATCGCCAACTGTCCAAAAACAGTACACTTTTATGCATAGTTCGTGGTATTGTGGATTTTTGGGGTTTATAACTTATATTAGATATTTTATAACCGATACCGATACTTTTATAAATGATGTCAAAAGTTTTATAAAAAATATCTACTTTTTTATAAAACATCTTCAACTTTTTATAAATCGGTTTATAACCGATGCCGACAATTTTATAAACAAAGTCTAATCTTTTATAAAACTATGCGGAAGTTTTATAAAAACTGTTTTCGTTGCCGGAATGACAAGCAAAAGCAGACGGATTTTCCGTCTGCTTTACTCTGCTACTATTTAAGTTCTGGCTTTAATCCCATTCTAACCCTTGCAATATTATCGGCTAATCCTATTTTATAGTAGTAAGCATCAAAATCGTAATCATATTCCAACATTGATACTAATGCTATATCTTTATCCTCAAGTGCAGCAAGCGTCATTCTCATTTCTTCAATATCAGGTGTCATAAAATCTGTTATTGTGCCGACTACAAGCATAGCACCTCTTGGTATATCTTCCAAAAGCTCTTCCAATTTTGAAGAATTGCCTTGCTTATCAATGTATATTCTGCCTTTTTTCTCTAATTCAGCATAGGATTGTCCAATAAGAGTGAGCTTGTTTTCCATAAGGTTAGTATCTCTATCTTCCCTACCATAAGCATATACACCATTATATTTTTTTGTTTCTTTTTTTAACAATTTCAAAAAATCGTGTATTTTTAATGTAATCTTCAAATGCTCATCGCCAAGTGCTTTTAATTCCGCATCATATTCAAAGTTAGTTGCCTGTGTCAAAATCCTTATTTGCTCAACATTTTTAGGGGCTGCATTAACAATTAACTCCATATATGTTGTCAATTCTCTTTCGACATCTTCACTTGTGTATTCATATTCGTCACACATTTCATTTTCCACCTTTCATACCGTCACATTTAATAATTTACTATTTGAATATCATTACTACCAATGGGTTTTAAGTACCCTTCTTTATCTTCCTTTAATTTTTGGTAATCTCTTTTCCCTGTAACATCACTTATCTCAAATGAATCATAAAACTTTATTGCATCCAAGCCATATTTCTCACAAAGCAAATGCACAACTTCTACCTTGTTATCAGTGACCTCTGGTTTTGGTACGATTTGTCCAACTACCTCATAGCCATTCGCAGTTTTATGTGCAGTAATTTCCCACTCAATTACGGGATCTTCAACTTCTAATGAGTATTCTATATCAAACAGATATACTGTTTTTCCATATTTATCAACATATGAATCAGATGCTCTTCCAAGAATATTATATGAACCATCATTGTTTTGAACTGCAATATCCCCAGTAACACCCCAGCGAATACCGCTATCGTCATAATACCAACGCTCATTGGTAGCAATTTCATTATTCAAATATCTATCAGCAACAGCTGGACTTGAAATGTGAAGAAATCCTCTTTCACCTTGTTTGACCCTTTCGCCGTTACTATCTACAATCTTTGCTTTAACAAAAGGTTCAAGCGGATAACCAGTTTCATTGGTTTTTGTTTCTTCATTCATAAAGTAAGTAAAAATAGTTCCTGAACCATCTTCAGCGGCACCGCCTCCGATAGCAAATCGCACCTTGCAACCATTCTCTTTAAGCCATTTATCTATCATTTTTACATTGCTTTTAGTTACAGGTTCTCCACCAGAACTGGGACGTGTAAGATTACACAAAGCATCTGTTCCAATCTTGCCGTGTGCAACTGCAGCCAAATAAAAACTTGGTGCCGCAACAACCCAATTACATTTAGATTTCGCTAAATCTATGCCAAATGAATCTTTATTGTAAAGCGGTTGTGGAACAAGAGTTTTTCCTTTTGCTAATGGTAAATAGCCAGACACTCTTTCGCCAGTAGCATGGGTTAAGGGTATGGTTTGAAAGACACGCTCTCCCACATAATCCTTTGTATCTATCCCCGAATGCATTTCAATAAACGCATTTGCTGAAAGTTCCTTATAAACAATACATTTTGGCTTTCCCGTAGTTCCACTTGTATATGAATAGGAAATATCTCTTTCAATAACTATCGGTCCACGATGCAACGGAGTAAGATTATCTCTTCCCATTTGAATCACATCTGACATTTTAATAAAACGGATATTTGTCAATGTCGGGATTTTTTTCAAACATGCTTTTTGCTTTTCGGGGTTATCAAAAACCTCTCTTAATCTTTTGGGTAAAACAGAAGTGTCATCAAAAATATGTTTATTACTTTCAGGCAGATAATCGGATAAACTTGTTATAATTACATTTTCAATTCCGCTATCCTCTAAATAATCTACAACGAATGGTAAGTAGGCATCCAAAATCATTAAAGTCTTTGAACCTTTTTCTTTTGTATATAATTCAACATCACTTTTTAAAAATAAATAATTTACATTGTTACTAATCGCACCAATACAACCAAGCGCAAAAAGTGAAAGCATATTTTCTACACTGACAGGTAAACACAATGTTACAACATCCTTATCTGTCAATCCAAGAGAACGAAATCCACAAACATATTCATTAACTTTATTCGGCAAATCTCCATAGGTAATGGTAGTTCCATAATAGTCAAATGCAGGGTTTTCCAAATTATATTGATTCCAAGACATTATATTTTCAAAAATATTCATATTGTATATGGGTGTTCCATTAATATACTTGACAATTTTCGCCCATTCAGGTAAAACCCGCTTTATATCACATGTTTTTATCATATTGTTTATTCCTCTTTCATATTTCTTTCCAAATTATTTAAGACCGCATAAGTTCTTATCAAGCACCTTATATAATATCGGTGCATCCGCCTTGAACGAGCAAAAAAAATTATCAATACTATCGTCAACGCAATCACAATTGCTAAGATTGATGCAATATTTATCTCTCCAACAAAGTAACATATTATGCCTGCCACCAATGCAAATATGCTGATAATCGCCGATGAAATACAAATTGATAATGCCATTTCGGATTGTGTTTTCAATCTGTCTGAGGATGCAATGGCATTCTTTGTTTGCAATTCATTAACGCAAACCGATGTTATGTATATTTCGTCATCTTCGGGATATTCTTTTTTGTCACCTAATATATACACCTTGACTTTCTTTAACATTTGTTTATCACAATCATTATTAAAGAAATAGTCCTCTTTACTTAAAACATTCCTACTAAAAGTATTTTTAAGTATTCTTTCCGCTTGTCCTTCAATTTCGTGCAAAATCAAGCCAATAAAGTACCCGATAACTAAAAATAACAATGAAGAACCAAATATCCACAAAACATTTATACTAAAACATTTATACGCTACTATTACCGCTATGCTTTCGGATATAATACCCGCTACAAACATACTAAAAAAATCATACAACCCGAACTTTTCAAAAAATCCTTCCATAAAATCCCCCGTTATCATAATAAAAAAAACACAAAACCGCTTACGGAATATCAGCGATATTCCGTAAGCGGTTTATATTAAATCTATGTAATTTTTGATATGCAAAGAAAAGGCTTAATAAGCCCGTAAGTAAGTAAGTAAGTAAGTAAGTAAGGCGATTTTATACTTCTTGTCATTACTTGTCAAGTCCTTTCCGTTAATTTCTTTGCATAAGATTATAATGCTCCAAGTTACAATCCAACAAGTATATTATAACACCGAAATCCGTTGCCGTCAACAGAAACTGCACCATTTCAGCATTATGCCGATGATGTTTTTAGAAAATACTACAATAGCAACAATTCCGGTAATTGGGTTTAAAAACCGACACTTTTGACTATTTTTTCAAAATCAACCTTGTATATTTTTAAAAAAGCACCTGTTTTGAGGCTGAAAATTAATAAAAATTAGGGGTTCGGAAAAAGTTCGGCATTTTTCCAACACTTTTAAATGACACTTTTGGGATTTTCGGGAAATGCCATAATTCAGCGGTCTTCCGTATCTTCTTTTGCTTTTTTCACTAATAGCACCAAATCCTCCATATATGGCTGGTGGACTGAATCCGATGCCACAAGCCGTAAGAAAATGTCATCCGATTCGGGTAGTTCACAGATTTGTTTTGCCAGCAAATCCTTGTTTGTGGTTCTTGTATAACCTTTAATATGATAAAGCTTGCAGATTTCTTTTATCTTGCTTATTCCCATATCCCTGAAATATTTACGCTTGTTAAAAGAAATCAGGCGGTCATTCTTATCAAAAGTAAAGCCTTTGTTTTCCGATTGTTTCCGCATTTCTTCCGTCAATCGGTGCAGTTTGTTTGTATCCTTTGTGGAAGATTTGACTAGATCAGTGATTTTTTTCTCTTTCCTATCCTTGCTACGGAATATATTTCCTTTTTTCTGCAATAGGTCAAGGAATATCTTTTCAGCATCTGCCATTGAGGTTGGCTCGTCTCCGTTTGCAACCGCCCAATTATGCCTGAAAACATAAAAGGCTATGTATAGGTATAGGAACTTAGTGGCAACACCTGTCATATTTTTCTCTATATGCCTTTTGAGTTGCCCGTGAAAACGGTCTATATTCAAGAGTGTCAGGTGCTTTTCACTTTTAAGCCTTTCAAACTCTGCAAAAGAAGGTTGCATGCAGTTTTCAATGCGGTCAAGCCCTCTCTTGTCATAATGTTTTTCTAAAATCACACTATCGGGCAAATACTCTCCATTATGCTCTTCTTCCCAAGCCTTTCTTTCTGCCCTGATAATGTTCCGCATTTCGGAAGGCTGGATATAATGAGGTATGCAGTTCATTTCGCAGTATTTGTGGTATGCAGAATATCCGTCACTGCAAAGATAGGTGACATTATCAAGATACTTTGAAAAATATTCTTCAAAATGCAGAGAGCTTGCCTTGCTTAACCCCGTAACAACGGCGGCTACATACCCGTCACTATCTGCTCCCTTTACTGAAATACCAACCACAACGCAACTATATTCATTTCCACTTGTGCCCAAGTGGGAGGGTTCTCTTTGCCCCGAAGTTCGGGGTTTTCGCTCATTGACAACAGTAGGGATAAGGTTTACAAGTTCCCAGACGCCCTTTTGGTTTTCTCTAAAAAATGTTTCGTCAACCTGTACTGTTCCGCTTAATTTCGGCATTTCATAAGTATTCATAATAGCATTTAATACCTTGTGACGGTATGCTAATATAGCTCCTTGTGATAGGTGGTAATTGTAATCGGCTTTGAGGTTGTGCTTGATTTTAGCAAGTGACCTGTCATTAAGAAAGTAGTAAATTAAGGCTATTTGTATTTCTGGGGGAATGCTTGAATTATCGGCAATAGTATCTGCAAGTGGTGTATATACCTTTCCGCAATCGGGATTTGCACACTTGAATTGTGGTTTTCCGTAGTATCTGCGGTTTGCCTTGTCCTTTTTGCCCTTACTGTGTTTGTAGGCTTGTTTGCAACCGCAGGCAGGGCATACCCCTGTAATACCATATTTTTCAATGAAGACAGTCCATTCACTGGGCTGAAACTCCTCTTGTTTCGGTTGTTCCGCACCTAAAACAAAAGCCTGTTCTTCTGGTGTTAAGGTTTGTAAGCGTTTCCGCAGTTCTACCATTTCCTTTGGTGGCAATTTTGCCTTAATTTTCTTAAAGTTCATACTGTCACCCCCTTTGATTTCTTCACTTTACATTATATAAAAACAGGAATATCTTGTCAATCGGCATAATAACTGTATTTTCGATAGGTTTTATAAAAGTTTACCGATGAATTATAAAATGTCTGCTATCGGTTATAAAAGGGATTGGCTGAAATTATAAAAAGGCAGTGGTAGATTTATAAAATAGCGGAATAGGTTTTATAAAACATCTGCAATCTTTTATAAAAAAGTAAGCATTTATTGTAATCCGTTTTATAAAAAAACAAGGAACTTTTATAAAACTTTTGATATATTTTATAAAAGTTCCGATATTATTTATAAATCACAAAAATCTGCCATACCACCAACTATGCATAAATATGGACATATACAAGATGAGTTCGTTACGAGATTTCAACATTTTAGCCCATTCCATTCAAAAATGAGTTAGAAGTTTAAATAAACAAAGGAGGTGTAAATCAATTCGTAAGAATTGATTTACACC
>JAZNJU010000153.1:0-1968 GCA_045578205.1 Clostridia bacterium
GCCACAACGCAGTAAGAAAAGTGCATACTTTTCCGATTTTGGATTGAAAAATCCAAAATCTTCCTTGAGAAAAACCTCACTGCCAATTCTCATCAAACTGACAGTGAGGTTTGTTTCTTCCTGCACTTTTCGGTGCATTCGTTTTTGTTAGTCGGAGTTAGTCCGTATAGAAGATTTCTGTGTAATCTTCATAATACTTGCCCTCTTCATGTCCCTTAAAACAAGGACTTGAAATACTCCTCCACTTCTGCATATAGGGATCATCATCCATCTTCTTATTATCCGCCTCAAAATCAGTGCCGACATACTCATAGTATGTAAGAAGTCTGTTTCCGTTTATGGATATGGAATAATTACGGATATTGCTTTCCCTTATGATGTCGAGAATTTCGGGCCAGGGATTTGCGTGGAGTTCCACGTATTCCTGCACTTTCTCGGGCTTTAATTCGGAATACATTATGTATCTTTTCATAATGTCTCCTTAGATTGCGCAGTAACCTGTGGTGTAGTAACCAAGGTTATGACGGCGGTCAAGTCTTCCGAATGCTGCGCATACGGGAACATCGCACTCGAGTTCGCAGGAGTACTGACCGTTGGGAATCTGGAAGTTTTCTTCGCAGATGGGCATATCCATTCTTATGCAGATAACACGCTCTGCAGGAACGGTAAGGTGAAGTCCCTTAACGGGGTCCTTATCTTCAAAATAGATGTTTACTATGATGTGAGCATCTACCTTGTTTTTGTTTGTAATCATCATGGCTTCGTGACCCGGAAGGCTCATATCGTCGCCGTTTCCGGGGAGGTCACCGTCGATGAACATATAGTTGGTGTAACCTAATACTTTTTCCATGTTATTATCTCCTTTTTTTAAATATTAAAGATCTTTCATGAAGTAGTCGCACATCTTGGGTGAGAAGGGTTTGCATCCGTCTTCGGTAATAACAAAACCTGTTTCAATTCTTCCGCCGTGGAGGTCAGGATGACCGAAGAAACTTACGTCTACCATTACAGCCATGCCGGGAACGAGAACGAAATCACCGTTGGGGCCAAAGAAAGGTGCTTCTGCTTCCATAAGACCTATGGAGTGTGCAAAAGGACATACGATATAGTCGGAAAGACCGTGCTTTTCGTAGTAAAGACGACCGGGAACGTCGATTTCACGACCGGACATACCGGGCTTTAACATATCCTTTGTAAGACGGAATGTTTCTCTCATATGGTTAAGAAGGTCTTTCTGCTTCTGGGTGTACACGCCGTTTACGGGGATTGTATCACCGAATGTTCCTGCATAACCGTTGAATCTGGGAGCGATACCAATCATAACAAGTTCGCCGTCTTCCATAGCCTTGTTTGTTGCTGTGGGAACAACAGCCTTTGCTCTTTCACCGGAACCTACGATTGTGGAGTATGCAAAACTTGTAGCACCGTTGATACGGCAGATGGATTCACCTGCAGCGGCAACTTCGAATTCATATGCACCGGGTTTAATAGCAGCAATCATCTTGTCATATGCAAGGTCGCAGAGGTCTGTAGCCTTCTGAATCTGCTCTACTTCCCAGGAGGATTTGTATGCACGAAGTGTTTCGTACTCGTCTGTGATGTCTACCATTTCAACACCTTCGAAACCTGCAACGAAGTCACAGTAAACCTGGTGAGGAATTGTGGAAGTTCCAACGAAACCTATTCTCTTTAAAGTGGTACCCTCGCTCTTTAATTCATCATTTAACTGCTTGAAGTTGATGATTGTAGCGTTGGGGTATTCTTCGTCGGGAACCATGAATACGGGGAAGCAACGAACCTTTGTGATTGCAGAGTTCATCTTTGCAAAAGGTTCGGATTCGGGACCGCCGAGAAGAATAGGCTCACCCTCTACAGGGATAAGTACAGAACCCTTTTCGAACTGTCCGCACCAGCCGGTAAGATACCAGCCGTTTGCGATGTTGAGTTCATCGAAATAGATGAGAGCGG
>JAZNJU010000154.1:0-3960 GCA_045578205.1 Clostridia bacterium
TATGATGATGTTATGAATGTTCAGAGAAATACCATCTACAAACAGCGTCAGACAGTGCTTAACGGCGAAGATGTTACCGATGCTATTTTAAGAATGATGAATGACTTCGTTGAATCCACTGTCGATTCATACACCGGTTCAGAGGATATTCCTGATTACTGGAACCTTAATGGTCTTATAGACTACGTTGAGCAAATCTATGTTCCCGAGGGTACACTTGCATTTACAAAAGACGATTTACAGACGCTCACAAAAAAAGAACTCAAAGAAAAACTTCTCGCTATTGCTCACGACAGATACAAAGCAAAACAAGAAGAACTGGGCGAGGATATGCTCAAGAACATTCAGCGTATCATTATGCTCAAAGTTGTTGACCGCAAATGGATGGATCACATTGACAACATGGAACAACTTCGTCAGGGAATCGGCCTTAGGGCGTATGCACAAAAGGACCCTGTACTTGCCTACAAAGACGAAGGTTACAACATGTATGAGGAAATGCTTGGTGCAATTGGTGAAGAGGTTGTAAAATTGGTTTTCAACGTAAGAGTTCAGACACAGATTGAACAGGAAAGAAAACCTATACCCATGTCCACAAATCGCGGTGATGATTCCGAAACTCCAAAGACAGTTGTTCGTAAGGGTGAGAAGATCGGTCGCAATGATCCCTGTCCTTGCGGAAGCGGTCTTAAGTACAAAAAGTGTTGCGGAAAATAATTTGCAAATAATAAACAGAGAGGGTGATTTTTTTGCTGCAGTATGATGAATTGAAATTAGAACTTGGTTCTATGGAAAACGGCATAAAAGAACTGAGGGATTCACTTTGACATCGCAGGAGCCGAGTCAAAGATAAAAGAATTGGAAGAAATTGCTGTATCTGAAGGCTTTTGGGATGATATGGAAAACAGTCAAAAAGTACTTCAAAAAACCAAAGTGCTCAAATCAAAAGTAGAAAAGTATGAAAACCTTGCCAATGAGTACGCGGACACAATGGTTCTTATTGAAATGGCAGACATGGAAGAAGATGAATCATATGTAGAGGAAATTTCACAAACCATAAAAAGACTGCGTATGACATTGGAAGAAATGACTTTGGAGACACTTCTTTCCGGAGAATATGACAAAAATAACGCTATAATAACTCTCCATGCAGGTGCAGGCGGCACGGAAGCACAGGATTGGGTTGAAATGCTTCTTCGTATGTACACAAGATGGGCAGAAAGACGCAATTTTTCCGTGGAAACCATGGATTTGCTTCCCGGAGATGAAGCCGGAGTTAAAAGCGCTACCATCCTTGTTTCGGGTGAAAATGCATATGGTTATTTAAAGAGTGAGAAAGGCGTTCACCGTTGGGTTAGAATTTCTCCCTTTGATGCCGCAGGCAGAAGACACACATCCTTCGGAAGTGTGGAAGTTATGCCTGAATTCAATGACGACATACAGATTGATATCCGTGCAGAGGATCTCAGAGTAGATACCTACAGAGCGAGCGGTGCGGGCGGACAGCACATCAACAAGACAGATTCTGCTATCCGTATAACCCACATTCCCACAGGAGTGGTTGTTTCTTGCCAAACCGAACGTTCACAGCACAAGAACCGCGACACTGCCATGAAAATGCTTAAGTCAAAACTCATGGAAATCAAAGAACGCGAAAACAAAGAGAAGATAGAAGATATCAAAGGTGTTGAAAAAGAGATTGGCTGGGGAAGTCAGATACGAAGTTATGTTTTCCATCCTTATAACCTTGTAAAAGACCACAGAACCAATTTCGAGATGGGTAATATCGGAGCCGTTATGGACGGCGATCTGGACGGTTTTATAAATGAATTTTTGAAACAGTCCAATCTCGGAACAATAACTTTGAAGTAATTTAAAAGGGTTTGTAAAAAATCAAACGATTTTTTACAAACCCTTTTTACAAATCAGTTGAGTATGAAGTTGAAATAATAGTCGTCTTTGACAAGGTTCAAAGTAAGGCCATAGAGAATCTTTGGTTCGGCATTCTTTGCGGGTATAATCCACTTTGCTTTTTCTGTATTGTATCTTTGGCACAGAAAATCGGTGAACTCCTGGATTTTTTCATGGGGGATATTTGATTCCAGAATTTTCAGTATGCCGTTTTCCTTTCTTAACACAAAGTAAAAGTCTTCTGTTTCTATTTTGATGAAAAACGCATCGCCATGTACAAATTCGTTTTCCTTGAGTATATAGGAAAGAGCGTTTTTGTCCCAACAAATAAGATTTGTAAATTTGTTCCCGCGCATTTTAAAAAGTTGTGCAGGAGTTAACTTGCAGGTTTCGTATGATGATTTACAGTTTTTTCTCGAAAGCGTTATTTCGCTTACAAAAGCATTCTCTATATACCCAAGACTCTTGTAATAGTTGCATAGTTTTTCATTGGCAGGGCAAAGGATAAGAAACATATTGTGTTTACGGACATACTCGTAAATATACTCATGGATTTTTTTAAATAAACCATTTCCTCGGTGCTCTTCCAGAATCCCCACAGCATATACATAGTAACCCGGTTTTAAATAACCATATTCATTGGTACTTACAGGCAGGAAATACGCCGAACCCACAGGGACAGTATCCTTTGTGAGCACTATGGTGCGGACATCCGAAACCTTGTTTTCAAAGAAGAAATCAACGTATTCGTCACTGTCGCCAAAGCATTTTTTCCATATGTTTTTCAGTTCCGGTATATGTTCCGGCACAGCATCTGTAACTTTGTACATAAAATCACCCAAAATATTTAAACGCAAATTTACAGAAAACATTTGCGCATATTTCTATAGAATCCTCGCTTGGAGAAAACTCACCGGAGTGCAGAGGAAACGTGTTTCCATCCATAGCACCGTACCAGAAAAATACCGAAGGGACACCCGAACAGAAATACGAAAAATCTTCTCCTGTCATAAGAGGTTTTTCAAAAACATCTGCACGGATATTATTCATATTGCTTAAAACTTCAAAAAGCAATTCTGTAGTTTCTGCATCGTTAATAAGCGGAGGATAGAGATAATTGAATTTATATTCAATTCCGCAGTTGTATTTGCGGGCAATTTCTGACGCTTTGTTTTCAAGAAGTTTGTCGGTTCTCTTTCGGGATGATTCGTCAAAACTTCTGAAAGTACCCAAAACCACAGATTCTTCGGGTATGATATTGATACCTCCGTCTGAAATTACACTGCATACAGAGAGAACTTCGCCTCTTTCTTCACGCAGAACACCTGCTGTTTTTTGGACTTCCAAAGCAAATTCGGCTGCGGGCAGTATCGGACTTATTCCGTTTTCCGGCATAGCGCCGTGAGTGCTTTTACCAATAAATTTAACCTTGAAATCATCGGGCGATGCCATAAGGGCACCTTTTTTTGTTTTAACAGTTCCTACAGGCCATTCGCTTGTCACGTGACCGCCGATAGCACAGGTAACTTTTGGATTTTCCAAAACACCTTCTTCTATCATTGGGAGTGCTCCGCCTGTTGTTTCCTCCGCAGGTTGAAATACTATTCTGACAGTGCCGTTAAGACTATCTTCATACTTTTTCAGTATTATAGCCGCAGCCAGAGCGGACGCAATATGTATATCATGACCGCAAGCGTGCATTATATCAGCATTTTTTGAAGCAAATGGCAGATTGGTTTTTTCCTGTATAGGAAGAGCGTCCATATCTGCACGTATAAGCAGAACTTTTTCGGCATTGTTTCCGATTGTCGCTACAACTCCGGTTTTAGCAACACCTTTTGTATAGGGTATGGCGTGTTCTTCCAAAATGTCTGCAATTAAACTTGCTGTTTCGAATTCCTGAAATCCGAGTTCGGGATTTTGATGTATCCTTCTGCGGATGCTTATTATTTGATTTTTAATCTCTGAATATTCTTGCTTAAAATTCATTTCTTTTCTCCTTATAGGATGGCTATATTCCAATTATACAACAACCTAGAGAATTTGTAC
>JAZNJU010000155.1:0-3053 GCA_045578205.1 Clostridia bacterium
TACGCCACTGCATCGTTAAAATACTCGCAAATGCGTCAGCATTTACTGCGTTTTTGCCTCGCATTGCCGCAAAAACACAGCACCGAAAATTCTTTGAACCAAAAACAAGATAAAATTGATTGTTTTTCAAGGCGGCAGGTCGAAGGAATACTGACGTATTTCAAGACCGACAACGAAGAAAAACGGCTATTTTACTTGCTTTTGGCGGGTTCGGATACTAACGCAACTGCTTAAGTCGAAGCGGCATTTATCTCAAGTCCGCCGTTTGCTATGATTCTGCCCAGTTTGAGGTGACCTGCAGTCTCGCCGTCACCTGTATTTACAATTTTAACAGTGTGCTCGCCTGCAGAAAGGCCTGATACAAATTCCTTGGGAGAGGGCAGATTGTTTCCGCTTCCTGTAAGTTCTCCGGAAATTTCGTTTTCTGTGCCTTCGTCCACAACGAAAGTTCCCTTGCCGTTAAGTACGGTAACACCAAGGGTATCGTTTCCGTTACTTGTGTATGAGAAACTTATGCTGTCGCCGTTGGCGGTAGCCTAAAGTGCTTCGTACTTGTCGTCGGACTGACCGGAAAAAGCGTCGTTCCAGGTGCCGGTCTTTGCAAAATCATCTGCATCTTGGAACTTAATGTCTCTTGTGTCCTTTGTGGTGAACTCAAACTTGCGGGAAAGACCTGTGTTGTTCTTGCGGAGAATATTCCGGCTTTCGAGTTGGCTTATTATGTACTTGCCATACTGTTCATGTCCCAGAGCATTGGGGTGAATGTTATCGTTGGTAAGAGTGCCCGGCTTGGTTTTGTCCCAGACAAAATCTCCTTTTTCAACGAGGGGTTTCATGTAGTTGTAGAAATCTATACATTCTATACCGTAGTAATCCGCAACAGCCTGGTGGTCAAGGGGACGGTTCTCCTGTGTTCACAAAAATCGAGAACACAGGAGAACCGTCCCCTTGTGTTGTTGTTTAGAAAAGTTCAATTTCCGTCACATTGTCGGAATCGGGATTAAGTTCTCTGTACATCTGCTTCACCAATTCAAAAGATGCCTTGGGTCTGCGGTATTCATCCACCAAGCCCTTGTTGTTCACACCGCCGGGACGCTGAAGTTCAAAACAGGGTTGTGACTGGGCATTGCAGAACTGCCATATGAAGCCTCCGCACATTTCTCCGGAGCCGAAATATACTTCAATACATTTTTTGATTAGAGCGCACTGGTAGTTTTCTGTCCAGCGCTGGGATTCAAAGGAGCATGCACCTTTTATTCCTGCACCGCCGAACTCACTCATCATCATGGGCATAACTCTGCCGTCTGCATTTTTGTCGGTCTGTTTCCTCATTCGCGCCACATAGTCCTCGTGGGTTTCGGTCTTTGTGGAGGGGTACCATCCCGTGTAGTAATTAAACCCGACAACATCCACAAGGTCGGAGCATATGTCCTGATTGCCTTCCACCTGGATGGAGCAGGTTGCGTAACTTGTAAGTCGGGAGGTGTCGTACTCTTTCGCCTTTTGGACCATTTTTTCGGTAAGAGAACGTGACTGAGGAAGAGATGTGTCTATCTCGTTGTACAGTCCCCAGAACACAATGGAGGGGTGGTTTATGTCCCTTTGCATCATTTCGCCGAAAAGCGTAATGATACGATTTACGAAACTTTCCTCTTTGAGTGAGTCTGCCCACTGCGGAAGATTGCCCCAGAGGGGGATTTCTTCCCAGAACAGAAGTCCCGCCTCGTCACAGTAGTCAAGGGTGAGTTTGCTGTGGGGATAGTGTGCTCCGCGGACAGCGTTGCAGTTTAAGTCGCGGATAATGTCTATATCCCTTTTTATGAGTTCAAACGGCATAGAAAATCCCCAGTCCGGATGGATTTCGTGACGGCAAACGCCTATAATCATGATTTTTCTGCCGTTTAAGTAAACATCTTTGCCCTTGGTTTCAATGGTTCTGAAACCTATTCTGTCGGTTAAGTCCTCCCCTGCAAAAAGAACTGTAATGTAGTAAAGATTGGGCTTTCCAATATCCCAGAGGCTGACGTTTTCAAGTTCTATTCCGTCTGCCTTTACAGTGCTGTTTCCGTCAACGGTGATTTCCTTTTCATACACGCACTTGCCGTCTGCAAGAATGGTAAGTGTATCTGTGATTTTTTCTGCAGACCAAAGGTCTATATCAAGGTTAACAGTTGCATTTTCGCGTTTTTCGTCCAGTTTGTAGCGGACTTCAAAATTCTTTATGCAAGTGTCAAAAAGTTCGGTTATTATAACAGGACGGTTTATACCTCCGTAGTTGTACCAGTCGCAGTTTTCGTGAGGTACTGTGTTTGTAAGGTTTGGTGTGTTGTCCACCCTTACAACAAGTTCGTGCACTCCCTCGCCTATTCCGATGGCATCCAGAGTAAATTCATTGAATGCACCGTAGTGATAGCCAATGTGCTTTCCGTCTATGTAGACATCGCACTCGTTGGATACTGCATCAAACTGCAGACGTACGCTCTCGGCGGTACACTCAAAATATGTTCTGTACCATGCAACTCCCACATAGCGGAAGTAGCCGAGTGTGGTGTTCCAGCAAGATGGAACGGGCATTTTCACTGTGTTTTCGGGAAAATTGCCGTACCATTTTTCCTCGTTTCCTATATTTTGGGCATCTGTGCAAAAGTCCCAGTTTCTTTCCAATTTAACATATTTTGCACTTGTGCTTCTTGTAAATAATCTGTCCATTTTATTCCTCCGTCTGTCTGTTGGTTTCAACAACGCTATATAACATATGTACTTATTCAGAGTGTTTTTTGCCGTTTTGACACTATTGAAGTCCGGTAATGGGGTCTATAAACCGCAATATCATTAAGTTAAGAGGAGGTGTAAATCAATTCGTAAGAATTGATTTACACCCCTGGGGATAGGAAAATAAGATGCAGAATAAGCGAACTGAACCGAGTAATGCGAGGGGGACCCGAAGGCGTGCGAGGGCACGTCGAGAGGTGAAGTTCGCTTAGAGTTTATAGGCTAAAAAATATGAGAAATCTGCAATTTTTGCAGATTTCTACATATTTAAAGCGTTTTTT
>JAZNJU010000156.1:0-7190 GCA_045578205.1 Clostridia bacterium
CTCCGCATCGTCGCAATCGCCCAGCACGGAGCAGTTTATCTCTTTTAAGTTTTCCACTGCTTTCTCTACAAGAACTTTTCCTGCAAAGTTAAAGGCGTTTTCCATAGCGGTGACAAGTTCGTCTCTGTCTTTCGCTTTTGAAATACCAACGCTTGAACCTAAGTTTACAGGCTTTACAATCACAGGGTAGGGGATGCAGTTTTCTATTTCGTCTATAACATCATCGTGCGATACGGAAAAGTCCTTTGCAGTATAGCACTTGCAGTCGAGAACAGGGATTTTGTTGTCCTTGAAAACTGTCTTCATATAGTATTTATCCATACCTATTGCAGAAGCGGTCAGGTCACATCCAACAAGAGGCAGGTTCATCATTCTTAAGTATCCGTGGAGTGTTCCGTCTTCGCAGTTTGTGCCGTGGACTATGGGAAATGCCATGTCAATCTGAGATATTACAGCCTTTTCAAAAGGTTTTACGGTGAGTTTCTTTAAAAAAGTCTTACCGCCCTCGGTTACAAATGTAACCTTTCTGCATTTTTTGAGGAGGTTTGAAAGTTTTGAATACTCCTCTATTTTGTCAAGGCATTCACCGTGGTACATTTCGTTGGATTTTGTAATGTAGACGGGGATTACATCATATTTGTTGCGGTCAAGATATCTCATGGCTTGAACAGCCGATATTATGGAAATTTCGTGCTCAACACTTTTTCCGCCAAAGAGTACCGCCAGTTTGATTTTCATATATTATCAGTCCTTTTTAAAAGTATTAATAGTTGTCAGGGAGGTCATTTTCCAAAAGAATGATTTTCCTTTCGCCTTTTGTATTAAGTCCGTATGCGTAGCCTATTGCATCGTTCAAGTCGGAAGATACGTATATTCTGTCTTTCGGAAATGCCGCTTTTTCCAGTCCTTCGTATATACTGCGGGTCTGGTTTTTGCCCACAAGGATTACATAGTCGCACACTTTTGAAGCGTTCTTTCCGAATTCTTCGTTGAGTTCATCCTGCTTCCCGCCAAGTTCCACCATGCCCGGAGTAAGAAGAATCTTAACTCCGTCAAAGCGGGAAAGGGTGTCCAGAGCCGCTTTGGTTCCGCTTGGGTTTGAATTGTAGGCGTCGTCTATTATTATGTCGTTTCCGCGCGCTATGAGTTCAAGTCTGTGGGGAACACTCTGGAGTTTTGCAACCTGAGTTTTCAAAGATTTCAAATCCACACCCATACTGTGTGAAACTGCAATGGCGCCTGTGATATTGAGCACATTGTGTGTGCCTATGAGTTTTGTAGAAAAATCGCACTCGCCGTCGGGGCAGGTTACCGTAAATTCGGTGCCTTTTTCGGAAAGTGATTTTATGCTTGCATTGTACATTCCGTTGCCGTCCACAGAGTAACTTATGTTCTTTCTGTCGCCCTTGAAAGAGGCGATGTTCTCATCGTTGCCGTTCAAAAACAGCATTCCGTCATCGGGCAGGGAATCGGCAAGTTCAAACTTGGTCTTTTTTATGTTGCCGAGACTTTTGAATGTTTCCAGATGCTGAGGCCCCACCGAGGTTATAATACCTGCATCGGGGTGGACAATATCGCAGATTTCCTTTATTTCGCCAACTCTTTTTGCACCCATTTCGCAGATGAATATTTCGTGCAGTGCAGAAAGGGAAGAGCGGATTGTTTTGACAATACCCATTGGGGTGTTGTAACTTTCGGGTGTCATAAGTACATTGTACTTTGCCTTAAGAAGTGTTGCAAGATAGTATTTGACACTGGTTTTTCCGTAACTTCCCGTTATGCCGATAACTTTGGCATTGGAGGAAGAAAGGAGTTTTTTTGCATCGTTTACATAGTGGTTGTTTATTGAAATTTCAATAGGTTTGTTTATGATGTTTGCTATGATAACAAAAAATGGACACAGCACAAAGGAAATGGCAATTACCCGGAGAGGGGATTTTATGAAAAATCCGAACCATACTGTCAGAGCGTAGACAATGGCATTTGTTGCAATAAGTCTTTTAACTCTCATTGTGTACACAAGCGGTTTCTTTGCCTTTTGTGGCAGGGAAGAAAGAAGAGCAACAGCCATTACGGCAATATAAATGAACCTGCCCGCTTTCTTAAATGCGATAGTGCAAATTAGTGCAAGCACGCCAAATACAAGATTTACAAGAACCTTTCCTGTGTTGGCTTTCATCCATTTGAGTTGAAGCGCCGCACGGTAGGAATTTAGTTGAAAAAAGTGTATAAATTTTACAAGTGAAAAGGCAAATGCTCCCGTTGCAATAGCCATGCAACAAATCATAAGAATTGTATCCATTGGGTGTACTCCTTTTTGAAACTATTCAATGTTCATAAATGATGCCAGAACTCTCAAAAATGTGTAACTGTCATCAATAAACGAGTAGTGTCCGCAGTTTTTAAGTACCACTTTGCCTGCATCGGGCATGAGTTTTTCCATAATGTCTGCATCCGACACGGGTGTTGCAGTATCGTTCTCGCCCCATATAAGAAGAGCAGGGCAGGATACTCTTGGAAAAATGTGAGTGAGGTCTTCGTTTACGACCCTAACCATTGTCTGGCGCATCATGGGGGAGGCAGCCCTGTAATCGGCAGAACCGCTTTTTGATGAGAATTTGTCCAGAGCATCTGGAAACAGACTTTGCATTATGTGAGTTTTGAGAACTTTTTTCCCTGTTTTGTAAGTTATTATTTTAATCTTCTGGCTAAGTTTTTTCTTGGGTTTAACTCCTGCACTGTCCACAAGAATAACCTTTGGTATGTTAAACGGGAGGTTATCTTTCTCAAATAGTTTGAAGATTACTCTTCCGCCGAATGAGTGACCGAGAAATACCGCTGACTTTACATCAAAATGTGATAAGAATTCTATTATGAAATCTGCATAGTCACTCACACACCAGGGTGTTCTTGGTTCATCCGAGAGTCCGAAGCCGGGCATGTCGGGAGCAATTACTCTGTACTTTTTTTTGAGAAGTTCCGTCATACCTTTGAAAAGGTTGATGTTGGAGCCCCATCCGTGAAGAAGGACAACGGTTTCGCCCTCACCCTCGCATATGTAATTTATGTTAAGTCCGTGTATATTTATGTTCAATTTCAAAAGCCTCGCTTTCCAA
The DNA here is from genome assembly GCA_045578205.1 of Clostridia bacterium. GTDB lineage: Bacteria > Bacillota > Clostridia > UMGS1810 > UMGS1810 > RGIG8748. The sequence goes on from JAZNJU010000156.1 coordinate 3,117, forward strand.
ATCATACATAATTAAGTATATCACAAGGGCATATGGAATTGCAATAATTTTTGATTAGTTTTTTGCGACAAAAAAAGCGGTGCGAAAACTATGTTTTCTGCACCGCCCGAAACAGTCGCTGAAACAGATACTAAATATGTTTTCTCATGTGGGTCAAAGCACTTTTTTCAAGCCTGGAAACCTGCGCCTGACTTATACCAAGTTCCGTGGCAACTTCCATTTGAGTTCTTCCTTTGAAAAATCTCAGGTCCAGAATACGTTTTTCTCTTCCGCAAAGTTTTTTCAGTGCTTCTTTGAGAGCAATTTCTTCAAGCCAGTTTTCGTCGGTGTTTTTTGTGTCTCCCAGTTGATCCATTACAAATATTGCATCTGCACCGTCGTTGTAGATGGGTTCATACAATGATACGGGATCCTGGATTGATGTGGTGGCAAGAACCACATCTTCTTTGGGTATGTTAAGCACCTTTGCAATTTCTTCTATGGTGGGTTCTTTGCCTGTTTTTACGGCAAGATCCTCTTTGACTTTCATTGCTTTGTAGGCGGTATCGCGCAGGGAACGGCTCACTCTTATGGAATTGTTGTCCCTCAAATACCTGCGAATTTCACCTATAATCATGGGTACTGCATAGGTTGAGAACTGAACATTCTGACTTAAGTCAAAATTGTCTATTGCTTTAATAAGTCCGATACACCCTACTTGAAACAGGTCATCGGGATTTTCACCTCTGTTTGAAAAACGTTGAATTACACTGAGCACAAGACGCAGGTTTCCTTGTACAAATTCTTCTCTGGCGTCGGCATCGCCTGATTTAATTCTTGCCAGAAGTTGCTCTTTCTGACTTTTTGAAAGGGTGGGAAGTGTTGCTGTATTTACTCCGCATATTTCTACCTTGTTCATTTAAGTCGGCTCCTTTTAAAAATACGGGTTCGATTAAGTTCCAATAAAATTTTTCCCATGGAGCCATTTTGATATACTGTCATAAATTAGCAGAAATAATTGAAAACCAAAATTATACTCTATTGACTTACACGATGATTTGTGTTAGAATTTAGGTTAAGCACACGGAAGCCGAACCCGTATGGTTTTAAAATGACAAATTCGTCTGATATCGCAAAAATCTCTTGAAAATACGGCAGTAATCTCTGCAAGATTTTACTTATCTCACACAAATTTGTCTGTTTTAAAACTCTTCGACCTTAAATGTATAAAATTTAGTGCAATTTTTATGCGGAGGACGAAGGAAGGCTGGTGCCTTGCGAGGACGACAAATGAAAAGTGTGCAAATTTTAAAAATTTAAGGCATGCGGGCTTTGACTTCCGTGTACTTAAAGGGAGGTGTTTTTATGAAAGCAATAGTAAACGGTAAAATTATCCTCAAAGACAGAATAGAAGAAGGATATGCACTTTTGTTTTCAGACAAAATCGAGGGACTTGTTTCAAAGGAAAACATACCCGCCGATTGTGAAATTATGGATGCAAAGGGAGGCTATGTTTCTCCAGGTCTTATAGATATGCACATACACGGTTATGCAGGCTGTGATGTATGCGATGCAAGTGAGGAAAGCATACGCACAATTTCAAAAGGAATTTTGGCAAACGGTGTTACGGGATACCTGCCCACTACAATGACGGTGGATATGGAAACAATCCGTGCCGCACTGGAAGTTTGCAGAAAACTCAAAAATGAAAGTGACGACTGGGACGGAAGCCAAATCCTCGGATGCCATGCCGAGGGACCTTTTATAAGCCCATCCAAAAAAGGTGCACAGGAAGAAAGGCACATAAAGAAGATAGACGCCGATTTTGTAAAAGAATATTCGGATATTATAAAGACAATAACTCTTGCTCCCGATGAAGACACAAACGATTTTGAGGGAATAAGAGCAATAAGAAGAGACACAGACGTTGTAGTTTCTATGGGTCACACATCTGCAGACTATGAAACAGCCTGTGCTTCTGTCAATGCAGGTGTGGAACACGTTACACATCTTTTCAACGCTATGACCCCTCTTTCTCACAGGGCACCGGGCGTTGTAACTGCTGCACTCAACACAGATTTAAGTTGCGAACTTATTGTGGACAAATTCCACGTTTCTTACGCATTTTATGATATGCTTTGGAAATTAAAGGGAAGAAAACTCTGCTTCATAACAGACTGTCTTCCTGCAGGCGGACTTCCCGTGGGTGAATACACTCTGGGCGGTCAGAAAATCATATACGACGGAATAGTGTGCCGTCTTACCGACGGAACCATTGCAGGAAGCACACTCAAGTTAAACAAGGGTGTTTGGAATGTGTACACATCTTCAACCATTCCGCTTTGGGAATGTGTAAACTGCGCATCGCTAAACCCCGCCACTGTAATCGGATTAGAGAATAAAAAAGGTTCTCTGGAAGTTGGAAAAGATGCGGACATCATAATTACAGACAGTGAATTTAATGTAAATACAACCATTATAGGAGGTAAGATTAAATATGAATCTTAAGGTAAAAGCAAAACTTGACCCCGGCTTTATGCCCCTTTCTTTAGTATGTAGAGAAATGCGCGAAGCCACAAAAGAAAACGGACAGGATATGGTAATAGCCATAGAAAGAAACAAAGGTTATACTACTACATACAAAACCCGCATATTCAAAGACGGCACAGGTCACGACGAAGAAAACTTTGCATTTGTTGAAAGAATGGCAAAGGCACTTCTCTGGGTAGCAGGCGGTTACAAAATAATCATTGCAGGCAGTGAAGTTGTTGGCAACAGAATAAAGGAAGCATACACTCACGGAGGACTCAGAGATTTCGACGTGTGTTTTATGGAAAGAGTGTATGAAAAGCCATTTGAAGTTAAAGTTTGTGCATTTGAAGATGCTCCGTCCGATGTATCCGGTGCCGCTCCCATAGGAAGACATCTGGATGGATGCAGAATAGGTTTTGATGCGGGCGGAAGCGACAGAAAGGTAAGCGCTGTTGTAAACGGCGAAAGCGTATATTCCGAAGAAGTTGTGTGGTTCCCCAAGATAAACGAAGACCCCGACTATCACTACAACGGCATTCTTGAGGCAATGAAAACTGCGGCATCCCATATGCCCAGAGTAGATGCAATAGGTGTTTCCAGTGCAGGTGTGTATGTGGACAACCGCATAATGGTTGCTTCTCTCTTCCTCAAGGTAAGCGATGAAGATTTCGACAAAAAAGTAAAGAATATGTACATAGATGTTGCAAAGGAAATCGGTGAGAATATTCCGATAGAAGTTGCAAACGACGGTGATGTAACAGCCCTTGCAGGAGCAATGGACCTTAATGACAATTCCGTTCTCGGTGTTGCAATGGGTACTTCCGAAGCGGGCGGTTATGTAGACCCCAACGGAAACATTACAGGCTGGCTCAATGAACTTGCTTTTGTCCCCTGCGATTTCAACACAGATGCAATGGTTGATGAGTGGTCAGGTGACTATGGCTGCGGAGTTAAGTATTTCTCGCAGGACGGTGTAATAAAACTCGCTCCTTATGCAGGAATTGAACTGGACGAAAGCCTTTCTCCTGCCGAAAAATTAAAAGTAGTACAGAAACTCATGGCAGACGGTGATGAGAGAGCAAAAGATATCTACGATACAATCGGCGCATACTTCGGCTATGCAATAGCATTCTATGCAGAGTTCTACGATATAAAGCATGTCCTCATAATGGGCAGAGTTACCTCCGGAGATGGCGGTGTAATACTCCTTGAAAGAGCACAGGAAGTTCTCGACAAGGAATTCCCCGAACTTTCCAAGACGGTTAAACTCCACATTCCCGATGAAAACTCAAGACGTGTGGGTCAGTCCGTTGCTGCGGCAAGTCTTCCCGAAATTAAATAATAACCTCTGCAAAGGGGATGTAAAATAAAGCGCAGACCGTTTATAGGCTCTATTACTGAACTTCTATAGTGTCAAAATCAAAAAAACGCTTTAAATATGTAGAAATCTGCAAAAATTGCAGATTTCTCATATTTTTTAGCCTATAAACTCTAAGCGAACTTCACCTCTCGACGTGCCCTCGCACGCCTTCGGGTCCCCCTCGCATTACTCGGTTCAGTTCG
>JAZNJU010000157.1:0-6433 GCA_045578205.1 Clostridia bacterium
GAATACTACAATGATCTATCAAGGACGAATAAAACTTTATCCGCGGTGCCACCTTGTGTTCACGGGAACCCCGTGCACTTATTAGAAGTACTATCATACTTCCGACTCGTAACGTGAATCATACGTCAGCGCATTTAACACTGCCCTCAACAGTCCATATTATTCAGAGGCTTCTGCGGAACTCCCACCGTAATCCGCTCGCTGAAAAGAAACCCGACCTGATTTTTTTCTGTCTCAACGGTTTGTTGTAATATTGATTTATTACATTATACAACCGGGCAAAGTTATTTGTCAATAGTTTTTTAGTTTACCCATCAATTCCATCTTCGATTATTATTTTGTATATTGCATTATTTTCCACATAAAAAAATATTCTTTTAAAACCAATGTCGTTATCAGGATCATACACATAATATTTTCTTTCGACTGATTGAGAATATGTTAAGTCTTCCTTATATGTATCCTCCAACTTTGTCACACTATCTCCAACTTTAATTCCTCTGGATGTTTCGTAAGCAGGAGATTCGGTGGATATTTTGTTAATAATGCTTTTGTTATCATCTGAAATCAATGCCTTTATTTCAACATCTTCATACTTATTATCAGTCCATCTAAAGCCATCACCCGAACCCGGTTCAACGCTTATCGGTTGCATCTGTAGTTTTGACATATCCGAATCCAATTCAATAATTGTATTTTTTGAAACAAGACAAAATTCCGTTTTCTCTTTTGCCTCATCGCCACCGACCGAGGTATATATCTTGTCATTCTTCGTTTCGGGAATATAAAAATTTTTAGTACTGTTATCTTTGCATCCGGTAAACGTAAGCAGAGTTATCATAAGCAAAATTAAATTTGTTTTTTTCATTGATTTACCCTCCTATTCTTATTCAATAAAAAATTATATCCGCATTAACTTTCAGGTTTTTTCATTTCATAACTGTCTCAAATTCATCTTCGCAATATTCTGTTGCTGATACTTCTCTGTAAAATGCTGCATAAGATGCCTGCTTATATGGTGTGAGCCACAAATGACCTATTCCAAAAGCGAGTGTTGCGAGAATATCCCAACCAATAAAACTGAGTTGCAAACAGAACAACCTAAAACGGTTGCCATACATCATTGATTTTGAGAGTTCTACTGCTTCGCTTGCCGTCATGTTCGGTTTCTCTGCCAATATGTAGTCCGCCATAGCGTAACTATATCCTGCAACGATGCCGGGGATAATAAAAAGCAAAGACCAAAGGAAAATATATAAACCTCTCAGTAATCTCATCACTGATGTTGTTTTCCAATATGAGAAATATTCAAACAATTCTTGATTTTCTCCTGAAATCTTCTGCTGTTTTCATACCTCCAATCCTCCTTATAAAATATTTTTATCATAAATTTATTGTTTAGTCAATGGAACAGATGGACTTTAAAATTTTTTGTAAAAAAGTATTGACAATTCAAAAGCAATACTGTATTATGTGTAATAGTACAGTTAATACAGAAAGAGGTGATTATATGCTTCAACTGGATTTTGGAGATCGAAGACCCATATACGAACAAATAAAGGACAAGATAAAAAACCTTATAATAATGGGTGTGCTTAAGGAGAACGACAGAATCCCGTCCGTGAGAGAACTTGCCGCTTCTCTTGCTATAAACCCAAATACCATCCAAAAAGCATACAAGGACCTGGAGAGTGAGGGCTACATTTATTCCATGCAATCCAAAGGCAATTTTGTAACACCCCAGAAAAAGACCATTTGCGAAAGAGATACCGAAAATCTTTTTGAGACACTCACAAGTGTTATCCGCGAACTTAAGTTTCTGGGTCACTGCAAAGAAGAATTTGCAGAAATTCTGGAAAAAATATATAAGGAGGATAAATAATGATCAGAGTAGACAATCTCACAAAAACCTTTGATGGTTTTAAAGCACTTGACGATATTTCACTCTCTGTGGAAAAAGGCTCTGTTTACGGTCTTCTTGGTCCTAACGGTGCAGGAAAAACCACTCTTATAAAACACCTTGCCGGTATATACTCCTGCGACAGCGGAGAAGTAACCATAGACGGGGAACAAGTATATGAAAACCCCAACATAAAATCCGGCATAATATACATAGGCGACGATCTGTATTTCTACCCCACATACTCCATTGATGATATGGCTGAATTCTACAAGGGTATCTACCCAACCTGGAGCGACGAAAGATACCGGAATCTCAAGGAAGTATTTAAGATAGATACAAAAAGAAAGGTACGCCGTCTTTCAAAGGGTATGCAAAAACAGGTTGCGTTTTGGCTCGGAATATGCACTTGTCCCAAAGTTATGATTTTGGATGAACCCGTAGACGGACTGGACCCCGTAATGAGACGTAATGTATGGCGTGTTGTTTTGCAGGACGTGGCGGAATACCAAACCACTGTGCTCATATCCAGCCACAACTTAAGAGAACTTGAAGATGTGTGCGACCATGTGGGTATAATGCACAACGGAAAGATTGTTCTTCAAAAATCCCTGTACGACATTAAAGGCAATATCCACAAAATACAGGTTGCCTTTGAGGACAGTCTTCCGGAGGAAATAAAGCAAAATCCGAATGTACTCCACACAGAATCAACCGGCAGAGTACATATGCTTATTGTAAAGGGCGACATCAACAATATTGAGAAAGATGTCAAAATACATAATCCTTTCATTTTAGACATCATTCCCCTCACACTGGAAGAAGTTTTCATATATGAGTTAGGAGGTATGGGATATGAATTCCAAAACATCATTCTTTAATAAAACCCTGTTTGGAGCGGACATGAAACGATACTGGTGGATAAGCGCCGTATATACCCTGCTTCTCGTTGTAGGATGCGTAATGCCTCTTTTTAATACGCTCAAATACAATAGCATATACTATGGTGACACAATTGAATTTTACCTTTGGGGAAGTTTCGCATTTTTTGTTTCCTTAGTATTAAGTCTTGGCACCGGAACCCTCCTTTTTAACTTCATGCACTTTAATGGTTCTGTATCGCAAATGCACTCTCTGCCAATTAAGCGAAATACAGTTTTTTCAACCAAACTCATATCGGCACTTGCGCTCCTGTTATCACCTGTAATAATTGTAATCATCATAATTTTTGCTATGTCGCTGAGCACGCATTTCGACTTTGAAGTGGGCAAATGGGCATATGCGATACTGTGCTATACACTTGTGGTGCTCTCACTTACAATCCTTGTGAACATGATGTCGGGCACCCCTATAGGCGGTATTGTATTTACAATTGGCTTTATCTTCTTACCGCTTTTCGTTTTTGGATTTATTGTCGAGATTACTCAAAACGAAATACACGGTTTTTCTCAAAGCGGTATTACCAATATATTGAATTACTTTTATATCGGTTCACAGGGTATTGTAAAAAAAGAGTTTTGCTTTGTCTACCCCCTTATGTCTGCTTTGTTCCTTGGACTTTCATACGCACTTTATAAAAAAAGAAAATCCGAATCCCACGGTGAGGTAATTGCTTTTAAAGGACTTAAACCCGTGTTCATAAGTGTAATAGCCATACTTGCAAGCGGAATCGGTTATATGTACGCCGACGGAATTTTTGAAATTAAAAATCCCCTCACCATCTTTCCGTTTGGAATACTTGGCACATTGATAGCACACATGATTTCCAAAAAGGCTATTGATTTCAAGGGTGGCGTAAAACCTGTAATTACATATACAGCCCTTGCCCTTGTGTTTGTATGCATAATAAAATTTGACCTTACCGGGTATGAAAAAAGAATACCCAAAACAGAAAATATAAAATCAGCATCCTTGGAAATGTGGTCGCCCGGTTTGTCAAACGATGCTCTCTTTACGGAAGTATCTTCTTTGGAGGCTCTTACCTCCCTGCACAACCATCTTACCCAAAATGACTATAGCAGAGACGGTGCTTTTATGAAAATTACATACAACCTCAAAAACGGCAAAACTCTTTCGCGTGAATACTATATGAATTTGCATATGTGCAAAGATTATCTAAAACCCGTTTTTGAATCAAGGGAATTCCTCGAATCAAAGTTTAAATTGTTAACACCGCAAAAAGATCAGGAGGCAATATATGTTGAAGTTTTCGGAAACAATGGTCAATATGAAATATACTATCCCACTGATGAAAATTTTGACAATCTTTTGAACGCAATAAAACAAGACTTAAAAATCTATCCGTATGAAAATTTTGTATACAAAAGTAACCCTACCAGAATTATTGTTTCATGGCAATATTATTCCGAGGATGAAAAAGACATCGTATATGACGAAATAGAATTCAATATATATCAAGACAGCATAAACACCAATAAAATTCTTGAAGAAATAGGATTTTATAATGCAGAAAAAAACGAATAAACAACTGCCATTGGCATCGGGACAACTTCGAAAAATCGAAGTTGTCCCTTGTTGTTATCGGAAAACCGTTCTTTGAAAATTTGTTATTCATTGTTTTTTGTTGACAAACCCTCATTGCGATTATATACTTGGTATGTAACATTCTTGGAAATGAGGAATCTATGTGGAAAACATTGTGAAACAAGGAATATCCATTCAAAAAATCAAAGATAAAACTGATTTAAAATCCGACAACCATTCCCACGCACACTACGAAATGGTTTATGTACGCTCCGGCAATTTTACATATTTCATTGAAGACACAATGGTACCTGCAACGGATAAAAGTATAATTCTGGTAGACAAAAACACCATACACAAAGCCAATCTTTCCACACAGAACTATGTTTATTTTATAGTAAAATTTTCTGCAGAATTTGCAGATGTGAATTTTTCTCATGAAGTGCAGGAACTCTTTAAAAATAAACGGCTTATTCTGCCTGCAAATGAATACGTTTCCTTTGATATGCTGTTTACAAAACTTTACCACGAATACCGTGACAGAAAAAAGCATTGGCAGGTGCTGTCAAAATACTATCTGTCCGAAATAATAGCACTTCTTGACAGGCTTTCGATAGAGGAAACAGAAAACAAAGCAAAAAAGATTACCGTGACAGAAAAAATCTGCCAGCACATAAACGCATGCATAAACAGCGGAGATTACGACAAACTGAACCTTTGCTGTATTGCAGAAAAGTTTTTCATAAGTCCGTGTCATCTTTCCAAAAAATTTAAAAAAGAGGTCGGCATAGGTATAAAAGAATACATAAATGCCTCCCGTATAGCATATGCAAAAAGACTCATGGAAAACTGCGATTTAATAACCGAGGTGGCATTTGCAAGCGGTTTTTCGGACAGTAACTACTTTTCGACCATTTTCAAGCGCATAGAGGATATGACCCCGAGTCAATATCTGAATCTGATAAAATCAGCAAAAAAGAATTGATTTACACCAAAAATCGGATGCAAAAAGGATTTCCTTTCTGCATCCGATTATTCTTTAATAATTCTTATACGATTTGGAAAACGAGTACATGGATGTGTATTTAAGTTTTTCTGAAACCTCTCCTACCTCATATCTTCCTCCAACAGTTTTTTAGCGTCCTATAATCTTGCAAAAAGATTCTTAAGTTCCTCGGTTTCGTTTGCCATGAGTTTAACCTCCGGTTTCCTTACGGTAGCACTTTTTATTATGCCCATCTCCTTGAGCAGGTATTTCTCGCAGGAAATGTAGAATTCCAATGACTGGTCCTCAAACCATGTAAAAGGCAGAATTCTCTCAAACATGCTTCTTGCTTCTGATACATTACCCTCTGCTAAGAGTTTATACATCTTGTTGAAGTGTCCGCACATAACTACTCCGGGCATAATACCGTATGCACCGTTTAAAAAAGCATCTACGGCAAAGATTCCGCCGTTACCGCTATAGCACTTCATCTTGCCGTCTGTGGCTTCGATGATTTTTTTCATTTTTCGCATGGGTATGGGACACTCTACCTTTATGTATTCAAAAGACGGTATTTTGCCGTAGGCATCCAGAAGAAACTCCAGACTCATATTAACACCTGTGGAACGGGGATTGTCCTGTATCATTACAGGGAGTCCCACCGCATCGGCTATAGTCTTGAAGTAGCCTATGAGTTCATCACCGTTTGGTGTGGAAAGTGCAGGCGGATAGAGAATAATTCCGTCTGCGCCGTTATCTCTGGCTGTAACACCGAGTTCTATACAGTCTGCTATGGAATTTTCCACAATACCGATAAGGGTTTTTATTCTCTTATTTACAGACTGAAGAAACTTCTGTATTGTAAGGGTTTTCTCACTAAAGGAAAGTTTGTGAGGTTCGCTGTTGAAAGCAAAGAGGCAAATGCTTCCGCAGCCCTCTTTTACAACATAATCAACTATATTTCCAAGTCCGTCAAAATCTATGGAATAATCCTCGTTAAAAGGAACATTCACTACCGGACATACACCTTTGAACATTAAATATCAAGTCGGAGGCCAAGCGGT
>JAZNJU010000158.1:0-39730 GCA_045578205.1 Clostridia bacterium
AAACAAAGAACTGCATGACCTTTTGAAAGAATACAAAATAGACAGAGTTTCTTTTGCCACTATAACAGACAAGAACAAACGCATAAGTATTTTAGGTGTTGTAAACACAATCAAACCCCGTGTAACCAGAGAACTTTTGGAAGAAGTTGCGGTGTGCTTCTCCATTGCAATCTTCAACAAAAAACATCTGAATAAAACAGAAGTTGCTGCGACAACAGACTCTTTAACGGGAGCACTCAACAGAGTATCTTATAAGAGGGATATTTTGGTATTGGATGAAGAAAAACCCGAAGATTTTGCGTGCATATATATCGATGTCAACGAACTTCATCTCAGAAACAACAAATACGGTCATGCCGCAGGGGATGAAATGCTCATATACATAGCCAACGCACTTATGGAAGTGTTCTCAGGGCACACAATTTACCGTATGGGTGGCGACGAATTCCTTGTATTTGCCAAAAATGTAAGTCAGGATGAGGCAAAAGATGGCATAGAAGCATTTATAAACCGTCTGGAAACAACAGATTACAAGGTTGCTATAGGTATGTCTTACAGAAAGCAAAATGTAAACTGCGAAGAAATGGTAAGAGAAGCAGAACTTAGGATGTACGAGGCAAAGGCGCAGTATTACCAGAGCAAAGAAAAGAGCAGCGTGGCGAAAGATGCTGACGACAAATATATTCACGTAAATACAGGTATAAGAGAAATTGACACAATGATATCCATTTTAAAAGAGCATTACAACGGAATCTACAGAGTATCTTTGAACAGCGACGATGCTCACCGCATACTTATGCCTTCCTATCTCGGATACAATGAAGATGAAAGCAATTTCTCAAATCTTTTGTCAAAATACATAGATGACATCGTTCACCCTGATTTTCGCAGGGCTGTTATGTCTTTTCTGAATTATGATGCCATAAAAAGACAACTCGCAGAAGGCTTAACACCAAGGATAGTCTATAAAAAGGCAAACGGAGAAACCGTAGTACTCAGTATATACAGTTTAAGCAACAAGACCAACGATATAGACGAAACCCTCTGGGTTTTTGCCAAAGGTTGATTAACAAAAAACAGAATATTTGGCAAAATCGGTGAAAGCCGGTGACGCAAAGCAAAGAGGCTAAGGTTTTATACTATGCAAGTCCTGCTGCAATAATAGGGGTCTGTCCGGGACCTTTCTGTTGTTGCAGTTTTTTATTTTGAGAAAAATTATAAATAGTGTTCAATTTTAAAAAGAAAGGGGTGAGAGGGAAATGAGAAAAGTTATTGCGTTTATTGCAAAAAAACGCAAGCGGAATGAAGCAATGCCCCGGGAAATATTCCGGAGAGAAAAAGATAGTATGTACAGCGGTGCTCTTTCCATGAATATGGCATGCGAGGAGAAGAAAATTACCGAAAGCATTTTAAAGGGATTTGAAAAAAATGAATTTAAAATGTATCTTCAATTTGTTGTAGACAGCAAAACAAAGAAAATTGTTTTTGCAGAAGCACTTTCAAGATGGAACAGTAGTGAAAAAGGATTTTTGGGTCCTCGTGAATATATAGATGATATGGAGAGGGTAGGACTAATCAGCAGACACGACCTGTATATGTTTGATCTTGTTTGCAGGCAACTTGAAAATTGGAAGAATACCAAATATAGAGATATTTCAATTTCATGCAACTTCACAAGAATAAGTCTTTCTGAAGAGAATTTCATCGATAGGCTGACAGCAATTTCCGACAAATATGCTTTTGACAAATCCAGACTTTCCGTGGAAATAACAGAAGATGCCATCGAGAAAAACAGAGAAATTGCAATGAGAAATGTTCAAAAATGCAAAGAACTGGGCTTTCGTGTGTATCTGGATGACCTGGGAAGCGGTTATACATCCCTTGCAAATCTTTGCGATTACCCCATAGATGTGGTTAAACTCGACCGTGATATTTTGCTAAAGACCAATACTCCAAAGGGTAAGGATCTGTTTTCGGGAATTATTGCACTGTCTCACAGCCTTAATATGCAAGTTATCTGTGAGGGTGTGGAAACCAAAGAACAGGATGACTTGGTTTCCTCTACCGAATGTGATTATATCCAGGGTTGGTATTATTCAAAGCCTTTGCCTGTGGAGGAGTGTGAGGGTTTTGTGAGTAATTATGCATTGTCTTTGTAGGGAATGGATTTATCCATTCCGCTTAAGTGCACAAATGCGTCCTCTACAATATTTAGACAGCATCCGGAAGAGCCGAATTTTACTGCGTATCAATATAACTTGCAAAGACAAATATAAACTAAAAAAACGACTTGTAAAAGCAAGTCGTTTTTTGGTGGGGAGAGATGGATTCGCGAGCCGCGCACTAAAAACAGTCCGCAGGACTGTTTTCACCGCCAAGGCGGTCGTGCTGTTCGAATCCTCTATTTAATTACCAAACAAAAAAGACCATCTTTCAGATAGTCCTTTTTGTTTGGTGGGGAGAGATGGATTCGAACCATCGAAAGCGTTGCTAACAGATTTACAGTCTGCCCCCTTTGGCCACTCGGGAACCTCCCCTGGAGCTGGTGATGGGACTTGAACCCGCAACCTGCTGATTACAAATCAGCTGCTCTGCCAATTGAGCTACACCAGCATATTAAATTGTAAATTCTTGTGGTGGGAGCTACAGGGCTCGAACCTGTGACCCTCTGCTTGTAAGGCAGATGCTCTCCCAGCTGAGCTAAGCTCCCATGCCTCAAAAACGGTACTTGACAATAATAACACATAGTTTAGCATTTGTCAACACTTTTTTAAAAAAATTTTTAAATAGTTTTCCATGGTTTTTTCACTTGTATAAGTTAACAATTTGTGTTACTATTTGTGTATACATATACAAATAATAGAGGTGTTTACTTTGAAAAATGTGTTGCTTATAGGTGACTCCATCCGTATCGGATACGACAAATCAGTAAAAAAAAACACTGGAGGGCATAGCAAACGTCTACTTTCCCGAGGATAACTGCCGTTTTGCTTCATATGTTCTAAGGTATATTCACGAATACAAAAATCTTGTTCCGTCAGGCGATGTTGACGTACTCCACTGGAACGCAGGACTCTGGGATTGCCTGCGCCTTTTGGGCGAAGAGCCGCATACTCCCATAGAATTCTACAGATACTACATAGACAAGATTTGCGCCAGAATAGGAAAGGTTTATCCCAACGCCAAGGTTGTCTTTGCCACATCCACGAGTGTACTTTCCGAAAAAATGTCATATGAATTCAAAAGATACAATGAAGAAATAGAAATGTACAATGCCGTTGCGGTGGAGGTTGCGCAAAAGTACGGTTTTGCAATAAATGACCTCTATCCGATTTCTGTTGCCTTGGGAGAAGAGGCACATTCCGATGCAGTGCATTACTACACACCTGCGGGTACAGAAGCCTTTACAAACGCAGTGTTAAAACACATTTCCCCGTTTCTCGGTCTGGAAGAGGCACTTGTATATAAAGAAGAATTGCACACCGATAAGCCCATCGGTATGTAAATAAAACCCCTACTCACAGTAGGGGTTTTGCTTTATTCCTTTTATTTTGGGGTTGAATTTTATGACTTAATATCGTAGAATTAGGGTAGGTGATGAAAATGAAAGAAAATGTTGTGGCATTTGGTGCTAATCTTAAAAAAATACGTAAAAAATTCGGTTACACCAGGGCAAAACTTGCAGAACTTATATCATACTCAGAAAAATCAATAGAAAAATGGGAATCGGGAAGTTCTGTCCCTCCTGTTGAAACGGTGTGCGCCCTCTCGGAACTCTTTGGTGTTACCATAGATTCTCTGGTGTATGAAAGGAAAACTTCAGTGAAATATCTTCTCGCCATAGACGGAGGCGGAACAAAAACGGAATTTCTCCTTACCGATTGTGACAGAAACGAAATTTCCAGAGTTTTGCTGGGTGCATCCAATCCTGTGGATATAGGCATTGAAGAAACCAAGAAAATTTTGGAAAAAGGTATAAGAGAAGTTTGCGGTGACATAAATCTTCGGGAGGTTGCAGTTTTTGCGGGATTGTCCGGAGGAATTACAGGCGATAACAAGGCACTTATAAAAGAATTCCTCTCGCAGTTCAATTTTTCGTACTATGATAACGGAAGCGATACCGAAAATGCTTTGGAAATAGCCCTGTCGGATGAAAACGGTGTTGCAGTTATCATGGGAACAGGAATAATAGCATTTGCCCAGAAAGACGGTGTAAGACACCGTATAGGCGGATGGGGATATCACATAGACAAGGGCGGAAGCGGATACAACTTTGGGTCCGATGCTTTGGACAGTGCCTTAAAGTGCATAGACGGAAGAGACGGAAGTCCTCTTATAAAGGAACTTGTGGAAAAACGTCTCGGAAAACCCATCCCTGAGTCGATAGGGGATATATACAAGGGCGGAAAATCCGCCGTGGCATCTTTTGCACCTTGTGTTTTTGAGGCATACGACAACGGCGATAAATACGCCGAAGAAATTGTTGACTTCAACATAAAGGAAGTTTGCGGGGTTATCCTTGCAGGATGCAAATATTTTGGAGATGGCAATGGAAAGGTTGTAATCTGCGGAGGCCTTGGAAAAAGAAAAGACATATTTGAACCATTTTTCAAAAAACATCTTGGGAAAAATATAAGTGTGACATTCACAAATGAGCCCGTTGTAAACGGGGCACTTAGTCTGGCACAAAAATTAAGTACACGGAGGTAATAAAAATGCTTAGAACGGAAATGAGAAACCCTGATACTTACGGTATCGGCGAAATGTCAACTTTGGATATACTCACAACAATCAACAGAGAAAACCAGAATGTAATATCTGCCATAGATGCGGCAATTCCCGATATTACAAAAGCCTGCGATGCCGTTGCCAAAGCAATACAAAACGGCGGCAGAGTATTCTATATGGGTGCAGGAACTTCCGGCAGACTTGGTGTGTGTGATGCTGCAGAGTGTCCTCCTACCTTCGGTGTTCCCAATGATATGTTCACAGGAATTATAGCAGGTGGCTACAACTGTATGCACAGCGCTGCCGAAAATGCAGAGGATGACCCTGAACTTTCCGTTGCGGAACTCAAAAACCGCAATTTTTGTGAAAAAGATGTGGTAATCGGAGTGTCTGCTTCAGGCTCTGCTGCATATGTAATATCCGCACTGGAATATGCAAAGAGTATAGGTGCAAAATCCGTATCCATAACAAACAATCCCGGGACTGCCATGGGAAATACTGCAGATATAAACATCTGCGCAGACACAGGCCCCGAGGTAATTACAGGTTCCACACGTATGAAAGCGGGCACTGCACAGAAAATCATTCTCAATATGATTTCTACCGCTGCAATGGTAAAATGCGGTTATGTGTATGAAAACCTTATGATAAATTTAAAACCCACAAACAAGAAACTCACAAGACGAATGGTTGGTATAGTAACAGAAATCTTAGGTTGCGACGAAGTAAAGGCAGAAGAATTACTCAATAAATACAACTGGAGTATAAGAGCCGTAGTTGACGGGGAGGAGAAATAACCATGGCGATTTTCAAAATAGCCGAAAACGGAGAAAGTGATTTTCACATAGTAAACCACATGTATTCCGATGAAACCATCCGTTTTGCAGCATCGGAACTTCAGAAGTACATATTAAAGGCTACAGGGGCGGTTCTCCCGTATTTTTCCGATGACCCACGTTGCCCCAGAAGAGGCCCCGAAATTCTCGTCGGTGCCAATGTCCGCGGTGAAACCAAGTGGGAAGATGATATCCACGATGAGGGTTATGTAATCCGTGCATCGGGTGAGCACATTACCATTACGGGCAAAACCTCACGTGGCGTTCTCTACGGTGTGTACGGATTTTTGGAAAAGTTCCTCAACTTCCGTTGTTTTACCAAAGATATAGAAACTATAGACAGCGTGGATGTATTTGAGATAGAACTTGATGAAATCAAGGTTGAACCCTCCTTTGATTTCCGCGACGCATATTTCCGCAACGCTTTCGACGGAAACTTTGCTTCAAAAAACCACTTAAATTCCAGTCTTTGCGACATATCGGGTGCCAGAGGCGGAAGAAAGAAATGGTTCAATTTCCACCATTCTTTCCTGAACCTCGTTCCCGAAAGTAAATATTTTGACGAGCACCCCGAGTATTTCTCAGAAATAGACGGTGTCCGCAAGAGAGAAACACAACTTTGCCTTACCAATCCCGATGTACTTAAAATTGCGGAGGAAACCTTAAGAGGGTGGATTAAAAACAATCCTGATTGCAAGGTGTTTTCCGTTGCGCAGAATGACAATATGGAGTCCTGCACATGCGAAAAGTGTATGGAAATAGAAAAGTATGAGGGAAGCCGTTCAGGTCCCATAATACACTTTGTAAATAAACTGGCAGACAACATCAAAGAAGATTATCCCGATGTTATGATACATACTTTTGCATATCAGCATACACTGGAAGCCCCAAAGCATGTTGTTGCAAGAGACAATGTAATTGTGCGTCTTTGTTCGGTTTTCTGCCGTTTTGAAAAACCGTTTACCGAACTTGCACCCTTAAAGCCCGGAGGCGAAGAGGAAAAGTTCGTAACAGCACTCAAAGACTGGCAGAATCATGCAAAAAATCTCTATGTGTGGGATTACATAGTAAATTTCAGAAACTATCTGCACCCGTTTGTAAACTTTCACAACCTTAAGGCAAATTTGAACTTTTACAAAGAGTGCGGTGTCCGCGGTGTTCTTGAACAGGGCAATTTTGCCTATGGCGGAGGTGCTTGTTTTGATGATATGAAATCCTACATCATAAGCAAACTTCTCTGGAATCACAAAGTGGATATAGACGATGAAATCCATCGTTTCTGTGAGGGAGTGTACGGCAAAAAAGCAGGGGCGTTCATGGAGGAATACACCCGCCTTACAGAAAAAGCCTGCACAAGCAGTGAACTCTACATATATCAGTATCCCGACATACCCTACATCACAGATGAGCACGTGGCAGAGGCAGACAGACTGGTAACACGTGCCATGGAAGAGGCGGAAAATCCTGAATACTACAACCGTGTAAAGAGAGAATACCTTTCCGTTCGCTTCCTGAAACTTTCAAGACTTGAAATGGATGTTCCCGGAAGAGAAGAAATGATAAATGAGTTCTTCGATGATTTGAAACGTGAGGGAATTACCGAAATCAGAGAAAGAAAGACTCTCGGTGTGTTAAAGGAACTTATGCTGAAAAACCGCTATGTTAAAGATAGAACAGGTGAATATTTGCTTTACTACATAATGCAATAATAAAACAAACGGAATGCAACTGCATTCCGTTTGTTTTATTTTACACATTGATTTTATCCGATTTATGTTGCATAATAGATATATAAAGAGTTTTCGGAGGTTATTGTGGACAGAGTAATTCTTCATAGTGATCTTAATAATTTTTATGCGTCGGTAGAATGTATGCTTCATCCTGAACTTAAGGGAAGATGTATTGCGGTGTGCGGCAGCGAAGAAAACCGCCACGGCATTGTTCTTGCCAAAAGTGAGGAGGCAAAAAAAAGAGGCGTGAAAACCGCAGAAACCATATGGCAGGCAAAGGCAAAGTGCCCCGAACTGGAGATAGTTAGCCCCCATTTTAGCGAATACAAAAAGTATTCAAAAATGGTTAGAGCGGTATATGCCGAGTACACGGACCTAATAGAGCCATTTGGTCTCGATGAGTGTTGGCTGGATGTCACGGGGAGCCAACTTCTTTTCGGGGACGGTTTCACCATAGCAGAAAAAATCCGAAACAAAGTAAAAAAAGAGGTCGGACTTACCGTTTCTATAGGAGTTTCATTCAACAAGGTTTTTGCAAAACTGGGCAGCGACCTGAAAAAGCCTGATGCAGTAACGAAGATTGCCAGAGAGGATTTCAAAGAAAAAATATGGCATCTTCCTGCAAACAGCATAATAGGAATAGGGAATTCCACCTATGCAAAATTAAACGAACTGGGAATAAGGACGATTGGCGACGTTGCCAATACCCCCTGCGATTTTTTTGAAAAACGTTTCGGTAAATACGGAACTCTCCTATGGCAGTATGCAAACGGACTTGACGACAGTCCCGTTATGCACAAGGATTACAGGGCTCCTGCAAAAAGTGTGGGACACGGCATGACGCTCAAAGCCGATCTTGTAGATAACGAGGAAGTCTGGAAAGTTATATTTCATCTTTCACATATGGTGGAACGGTCTCTTCGCAAACAAAATACCAAAGCCGAAGCAGTTGCCGTCTCAGTTAAAAACTCTGACCTTCGTGTTGCAGAATACAGAGTGACACTCGATACACCCACACAAAGCGCCTACGAGATAGCGACCAATCTTTATGAAATATTCAAAAAACGCTACGGCTGGGAGAAAAATATCCGTGCCCTGACAGTACGCGCAGTAAGACTTGCAACGGATGAGGACGATGAACAGTTGAGCCTTTTTGACACGGAAGACAAAACCCAAAAATGGGAAAAAATAGAAAATACTGCCTTTGAATTGGAAAACAGATTCGGGGAGGGAAAGGTAACATTCGGAAGCCTTATGATAAATGAAAAACTTCCTGATTTTGAGGAGTAAAGCAAAAAAGACACCATAAATGGTGTCCGTAATAAAACAGTATAAAGAATAATGGATGAGATTAGATTGTCTCATCCATTATTTTCGCTTCAAAACAAATCACTGTGACTTCCTGTTCGGGTCAAAGATAAAGTAATCATATCATTTTCTTTTTTGTAAATTAAAAGCCAATCAGGTGTAATGTGACACTCGCGATGTCCGATGTAATCACCTTTTAATGCGTGGTCGCTATATTTTTCGGGTAAAGTTTTTTCTTCTCTCAATAATGTTAAAATTTCTTCAAACAATGAAATATCATAACCACGCTTAACAATCACCTTAAAATCCTTTTTAAATTTGGACGAATATCTTACTTTAAGCATTTAAATCCCTCATAAGTTCATCCATATTATCATAAGCCTTACTCATATTTCTGTTATTGTTCACATCATCAATTGCAGCAAGAGTTTCTGCATTAGGCATATTTGTTGCAAGTTCAAATGGTATTTTACCTAATCGAACTGCTTGTCTGCAAAAGACACCAATCGCAGTTGACATATTTAAGCCCAAGGCGGAAAATAAATCATCAGCCTGTGCTTTTAATTCCTTATCCATACGAATTGTAACATTAGTTGTAGCCATAAAAACAAACTCCTTTCTCTTTTTAGTATATTCATTATATCACGTTTTATGTGCAATGTCAATTATTTGCACAACATTGCACATAAAACACTTTGACATCAGGCAGGACATAAACTAATACAGTAAATGCTGAAATTCGTAAATTTTTCTTATCCGTTTCCATCCTATCCTTTCCGTTAATATTGATAAAAATTATATTTTGATATTGTATTTTTCGTTATACAACAAAAAAAGACACCAAAGTGTCTTTTTTTGTTGGTGGAGCATAGGGGACACGTCTGCTTCGCATCCTATTCGCTTGCCCACCCAAGCCTTACGGCTTCGGTACCGGTCTGCGCGCTTTTTGCTAAAAACAGTCCACCGGACTGTTTTCTTAACGCAAAAACCCTCTTAGGCTTCAAGTCCCCTCTAATTATGCAACAAAAAAAGACACCAAAGTGTCTTTTTTTGTTGGTGGAGCATAGGGGACTTGAACCCCTGACCCCCACACTGCCAGTGTGATGCGCTCCCAACTGCGCTAATGCCCCAAATATTTAGTTGAAAAAACGACTTGTTAAAACAAGTCGTTTTTTCTGGAGCTGTTGAGCAGACTTGAACTGCCGACCTCTTCCTTACCAAGGAAGTGCTCTACCTGCTGAGCTACAACAGCATCACAACGCAAATCATTATAACACAAAAAAATGCGTTTGTCCATACCTAATTTCAAAAATTTTTATTCTTCTTTTTCGTTTGGATATTTAATTGCTGCCACCTCTTCCGAGAGCATTTTGAACACATTGGCGCTCACGGATATCTGCACGGCAAGGTCATCCATTCTTTTGGGGTTGCTTCCCGCTTCTTTAAGGAGCGGGTCGGTAACGGCACAAACTTTTTCGGTTATGTATGCAAATGCTTTGTACTGATTTTTGCAAAATACGTCATAAAGTTCCCGAATACTCTTTTCGTCATCATACAGCGGGAGTATCTTCTGCATAGTAGGTATGCTCAGCGCGTGCTTTAGTGAGCATATCATAAGAAGATATGCTATGTGCGCTTTGGAGTATTTTTTCTTTACGGGTGCAGGCATAACTTTGAGTTTAACATAGTTATTTATCATGGGAGGGGTTACAGTTTCTTTTGCTTCTCCTCCGTGGGGAACATAGTTACTTAAGTATTGGTTTATGAGAACAATAACCTGGTCCATATACAAATCTATGGATGGAAGTTCATCCCATGTGGGGAGTTTGTGAGTGTTTAAAAGTGTATTCCATTTTTGCATATGCTGCGCAAATTCTTCTCTGGAATAGTTCATTGCGGGGCACCCTTTCCAAAAAAATAATAACGTTTGTGTAACATTAACATTATATCATTTCAAATGCCAAAAAGCAACATCAAAATTATGTCCTTTTGCCTTTAATTGTATTGATTTATCGTTTTCGGTGTGATATTATTAAAATGATAAATTGTGCACTTAAATTCTTATTAGAGGTGAATATAATGGATAGTCAGAAATTTACTGTTGAACTGGGAAAGATTATAAAGGAATTTAATCTGGAAACCATCTATGCTCCCGAGGGTATGGAAAATGTACTTGTGTGTAACAATGAGGTTAACCGCCCAAGTTTGCAGATGACAGGTTTCTTTGAATATTTTGATAACACCAGAATACAGGTTATAGGTATGGTAGAAACTTCTTACCTGCGCCATATATCCGATGAAGATGAGGCAAACGCGCTGGAAAAATTTTTTGAAAAAGATGTCCCCTGTGTTATAGTCACAAGAGATATCGAAATTTCGGACGTTATGAAAAAACTTGCTGAAAAATACAACACACCTCTTTTTAGAACACCTATGTCCACATCACGTTTCATAAGTGCTCTTATTGCATTTTTAAACATCGAACTTGCTCCCAGAATCACCACACACGGAGTTCTGGTTGAGGTACACGGCGAAGGTGTACTTTTGCTTGGTGACAGCGGAGTAGGTAAGAGCGAAACCGCCGTGGAACTTGTAAAAAGAGGTCACAGACTTGTTGCCGATGATGCAGTTGAAATAAAAAGGGTGTCCGACAAAGCACTTCTCGGAAGCGCTCCCGATATCATAAGGCATTTCATTGAACTTCGCGGTATAGGTATAATTGATGTAAAAAATGTTTTCGGTGTCAGCGCTGTTAAAAACATGGAAAAAATTGACCTTATAATCAATTTGGAGATATGGCAGGATAAGAAACAGTATGACCGTTTGGGTCTTACCACGGAATATACAGAACTTCTTGGTATAAATATTCCATCTCTCACTATTCCCGTAAAGCCCGGCAGAAACCTTGCGGTTGTAATAGAAGTTGCGGCAATTAATCACCGTCAGAAGAGAATGGGTTACAATGCGGCAGAAGCACTGAATGAGAGACTTATGAACGAAATGAAACTGGGTTCAGAAAATTAAATTTGGAGGCAGATATGTATTACATTGGTATAGATGTGGGCGGAACCACAATAAAAGGCGGTATAGTTACAGAAAGTGCTAAAATAATATACAAATCATCAATCCCCACCGAGCCTGATGCAGGATATGAGAAATTTGCAAAATCCATTGCGGATTTCTGCATATCTCTTGCAGAGGAGGCAGGTGTTTCGATGGATGATGTTCACTCTGTCGGTATGGGAATACCGGGTACAGTGGACAACAAGACGGGCACGGTTGTGTACACAAACAATATAGATTTAAAAAATGCTCCCGTTGTAAGTGAGTTTAAAAAATATCTGGATAAACCCGTAAACATAGACAACGATGCCAACTGTGCGGCTCTTGGTGAATACTATGCCTTGGATGATAAGAGTGTAAAAGACTTTATTGCCATAACTCTCGGCACAGGTGTCGGCGGAGGAATAGTTATAGACGGCAAACTCTTTTCAGGTTTTGGCGGCGGTGGCGGTGAACTGGGACATACGGTAATAGATATGGACGGTGAGCCCTGTTCTTGCGGAAGATGCGGCTGCTGGGAAGCATATGCTTCTGCGACTGCTCTCATATCGCAGGCTCACAAAAAAGCAGAGGAAAACCCCGATTCCTACCTTGCGAAACTCAGAGAGCAAAACGGCGGCAAACTCAATGCAAAACTCGTGTGGGATGCCTCGAAAGCAGGTGACAGCGATGCAAAGGCTGTTACCGACAAGTACTGTGTTTATGTTGCCCAGGGTGTGGTTAATGTGGTTAATATTTTCCGCCCTCAGGTAATTGCCATCGGAGGCGGTGTAAGCAGAGCAGGAGATGCACTTTTGGAAAATGTCAAAAAGTTTGTGGGTGAAAATCATTACGGGGTCGGTTTCAGCGAACCCAGCGATATAGTCATTGCAAAACTCGGCAATGACGCAGGTATAATCGGTGCCGCATTTTTGGGAAGATAGGAGTTGGACACGATAGGTATTTTGTCTTTGCTTTATGAGGCTGTACCAAAGCATAATATATTATTGGATGAACCGATGAGCGCTCATACCAGTTTTCGTATAGGCGGAAATGCAAAGTTTTTTGTTATGCCGTCTAACCCCGATGAGGTTTCGGCTGTTTTAGACATCCTCAAAAGAGAGGGTGAAAACTATGTTGTAATAGGTAATGGGTCAAACCTGCTGTTTTCCGACCGCGGATTTGACGGAACTGTTGTGTGCATAGGCAAGAATATGTCCTCCATAACAGTTGACGGATGTGAAATTACCGCTATGGCAGGGGCGCTTTTGTCAAAGGTGGCTTCCCTTGCTTTGAAAAACTCTCTTACTGGTTTTGAATTTGCTTCGGGAATTCCGGGTAGCCTGGGCGGTGCCATTGTTATGAATGCAGGTGCATACGGCGGCGAAATGAAAGATGTGGTGGCGGAAACCAGATACATATCGGCAGACGGCACTATAAGGGTTGCCACGGGAGATATGCACGGATTCGGTTACAGAAAAAGTATCTTTACCCGCGATGATGTAATTCTTTCTGCAAAAATACGTTTAAAGAGCGGAAATTCGGACGAAATCAGTGCTCTCACAAGGGAACTTAATTCCAGAAGACGCGAGAAACAGCCTCTGGATTATCCAAGTGCGGGAAGTACGTTTAAAAGGCCTGAGGGATATTTTGCCGCAAAACTCATAGACGATGCAGGACTTCGCGGTTTTCGTGTGGGCGGAGCCATGGTTTCCCAAAAACACTGCGGTTTTGTCATAAACTATGAAAACGCTACAAGTGACGATGTTGTAAACCTTATGAGGGAAATAAAGAGAATAGTGCTTGAAAAATTCGGAGTAAATCTTGAACCCGAGATTCGCTTTGTAGGGGATTTCGGTGATAACTTTATTTTTAAAAACAAATGATATAATAGCGAAAAGAGGTGTGGAAATGTCTTTTTCTTCCGATACCAAAAACGAACTTGTTAAAATTAAAAATGTTTCCACTTCTGCAGAAATTTGCGAACTTATGGGTGCAGTTGCCTTTGGCAGCCGACTGAGGCGGGAAAAGGGTGTACTTGTACTCACAACCGCAACGGAAAACCCCAAAATTGCAAGAAGAATATTTCAACTTATGAAAGATGCCGTAGGTATTTCTTCAAAAATCAAGATAAACAAAACCACAAAAAATAACGTATCCTATACGGTATATACAGAAAACGACGAGGCAATTTCTCTTATGATGGCATTGGGATTTATCAAAAAACCGTCGGATGTGAATTACTTGAATTCTTTCAGGGTTAATACAGAATATGTAGACAAAAGCGCAAAGCGAAAAGCGTTTTTGCGCGGAGTTTTTCTTGTTGCAGGGGCAGTTTTAAGTCCTGAGAAAAAGTACCACATGGAGTTTGCAACACCAAATTACGGACTGCACAACGATTTGTTTGTTGTTATGAAAGAACTGGGATTAAATCCCAAGATTGTTGTCCGTGCAGGAAATATGGTGATATATTTCAAAAGCAGTGACGAAATAGCCGACATTCTGACTCTTATGGGTGCTTTCAAGGTGCTTATGGATTTCCACAATGTCAAGATAATAAAGGAAATAAGAAACAACGTAAACAGAACCATGAACTGTGAAGCGGCAAACCTCCAAAAAATGGTGGATGCTTCCATGGAACAGGTTTCTGCCATAAACAAACTCATAGAAACAGGAAGATTTGATTCTCTTCCGCAGAATTTAAAAGAAATCGCACGACTCAGGCTGGAGTACAGAGAACATTCCCTTAAAGAACTGGGAGAAATGCTGGACCCTCCTCTGGGTAAATCGGGTGTTAATCACAGACTTCGCAAGATTCAGGAGATAGCAGAGAAGTGAGTAATTTTACGCATTTGCATGTCCACACTCAATACAGTCTGTTAGACGGCACCTCGCGGATAGATGAGATTGTAAAAAGAGCCAAAGAACTTGGGTTTACATCACTTGCCATAACCGACCACGGTGTTATGTACGGCGCAGTTGAGTTTTTTACCGAGGCTCGCAAGAACGGAATAAAACCCATCATCGGATGCGAGGTTTATACTGCCAAAGCAAGCAGGCACTCCAAGGTTTACGGAGTCGATTCCGACTACGGACACCTGGTTTTGCTGTGCAAAAACGAAGAGGGATACAAAAACTTAATGACCATGGTTTCCCTTGCATTTGAAGAGGGATACTACTACAAACCCAGAGTAGATATGGAACTTATTTCAAAACATTCGGAGGGTCTTGTTGCGCTTTCGGGATGTCTCAAAGGTGAGGTGAGTTCTGCACTCCTTTCGGGAAATTATGAACTTGCAAGAAAAAAGGCGCTGGAACTGAATTCTGTTTTTGGCGACGGAAATTTCTATCTGGAAATACAGAACCACGGCATGGAGGAAGAAAGGATTGTAAGAGAGGGAATGAAAAAACTTTCTCTGGATACAAAAATCCCCCTTGTTGTTACAAATGACGTTCACTATACAATGAGGGAGGACAGCCTTGTTCAGGATGTTCTCACTTGCATACAGACAGGCAAAAAACTCGACGATAAAGACAGACTGAAATTTTTCGGCGATGAATTTTTCTTAAAAAGCGCCGAAGAAATGGCGGAGACTTTTAAAGATTTTCCCGAAGCGCTCCGAAACACGGCTGTTATTTCCGATAAGTGCAATCTGGAAATTGATTTTTCAACCCTGCATCTTCCGAAAATACAGTTGGAAGCAGATACCGACCATTTTGAATATCTCAAAGAGTTGTGTATGGACGGTGCCTTGAAAAAGTACGGAAATGTAACGGATGAAATCCGCGAGCGCATTTTGTATGAACTTGACACAATAAACTCTATGGGTTATACCGACTATTTCCTCATTGTCCGGGATTTCATAAAATATGCCAAAGACAATTCAATCCCCGTTGGCCCCGGCAGGGGAAGTGCCGCAGGAAGCATTGTTGCATACACTCTTAACATAACAGAGGTAGATCCCCTAAAATACGGACTTCTTTTTGAAAGATTTTTAAATCCCGAAAGGGTAAGTATGCCCGATATAGACATAGACCTGTGCAACGAAAGACGCGATGAGGTTAAGGAATATGTAACAGCCAAATACGGCAAAGGCCGTGTGGCAGGCATCATAACTTTCGGAACAATGGCGGCAAGGGCGGCAGTAAGGGATGTGGGAAGAGTTATCGGGACAGAGCCCGTAACCATAGACAAGGTGGCAAAGACAATTCCCGAGAGACTTCACATAAAAATTGCAGATGCTCTGGAAACCGAACCAAATCTCAAAAATCTTTACGATACAGACCTTACGGTCAAAAAACTTCTGGACATAGCCATGAAGACAGAGGGTCTTGTACGTCATGCTTCAACACACGCTGCAGGGGTTGTAATATCCGATGACGAACTTACAAATTATTGTCCCGTGCAGACAAGTGACAAAGGACTTATAACACAGTATCCCATGGGCAGTCTGGAAAAAATCGGTTTGCTCAAGATGGATTTTCTGGGTCTTCGCAACCTCACAATAATAGATAATACAATCAAACTTGCAGAAAAAACACGGGGTGTAAAAATCGACCTTGCAAATCTGGACTATGAAGACCAAAAGACTTTTGAACTTATCAGAAAAGGTGATACTGACGGAGTTTTTCAGTTGGAAAACCCCGGTCTTCAGGCATTTTTGCGCAAGTTTAAGCCAAAGAAACTGGAAGACATCATAGCAACCACAAGTATATACCGCCCGGGACCTATGGAACAGATTCCGACTTTCCTGAAAAATCTGGAAAATCCCGAAAACACGGATTATATACATCCGTATCTTGAGCCAATACTTTCTCCGACCTGCGGAGCGGTTATATATCAGGAACAGGTAATGCAGATAGTCCGCGTTATGGCGGGATACTCTTTTGGCAGGGCAGACCTTGTGCGCCGTGCCATGGCAAAGAAAAAGAAAGAACAGATGGAAAGGGAAAGAGAAGTTTTCATAAACGGTCTTGTCTCTCCCGACGGCACGGTGGAAATTCCCGGTACAAGGCGAAAGGGGATAGACGATGCTACTGCAAACCGTGTCTTCGATTTGGTGAGTGAATTTGCAAACTATGCTTTCAACAAATCCCACGCGGCGTGCTATGCAAGGATTGCATATCAGACAGCGTATCTCAAGGCAAATTACCCCACGGAGTATCTTGTTGCACTTCTTACAAGCCTTTTGGGTAACTCGCACAAGATATTCAAGTATGTAACGGGATTTTCACGCTACGGCATAAAACTTCTTCCTCCCGATGTAAACAAAAGCCATGCTCTTTTTACCGTGGAGGGCAAGAATGTCCGCTTCGGTCTGTCGGCACTCAAAAATGTGGGTATGAACTTCCCCGATGCCATAGCAAATGAACGCGAAAGAAACGGCGCTTTTACAAGTTTCGGCGATTTTATAAACAGAATGGCGTCGGAGGAAATGAACAAAAGATGTATAGAGGTGCTCATTAAGTGCGGTGCTTTTGACAGTATTTTTGCAAATCGCAGAGTTCTGCTTCTGAACTATGAGCAGATGATAGATTCCGTTCAAAAGGACAGTTTCGGAAAATCAAAAGACCAGGTGAGTTTTTTCAGCCAGGGATATGAGGAGTTTTCCCTCAAGGAACTTTCCGAGGATGAGGCAGAGGATTTCACACCCGAAGAAAAATATGCCTACGAAAACTCCATTTCGGGTATGTATTTAAGCGGAAATCCAATGAGCAGGTATGCGCTTCATTCCTGCGCTTATTCCGATGTTCAACTCTACAGCGTGAACGACGGAGAAGTTTCGGAATCCACCCGAGTGAGCGTGTGCGGCATTGTTACGCATATGTCAACCACAAGAACAAAAAGCGGAATTTTCATATGCAATATGAATTTTTCGGATTATTACGATTCTGTGGAAGTAACTGCGTTTGAAAGTACTTACAACAAGTACAGACAGTTGCTTGTTCAGGGCAGTGCCCTTTGCATAACTGCACAGGTCAAAAAAAGGGCAGATGCAATAAGCCTATCCCTCCTTTCGGCAGTAAAGATTTCCGATTTGGCTGTTCCCGATACGGGCACGCTCTATCTGCGCCTTTCGGGCAGGGATATGTACCGCGATGTTATGGATTTCATAAAACTCCACAGAGGGACAAGTCCTCTTTGCCTGTATTTCGAGGACACAGGCGAGAAAGTTGTTACAGACAAAGACCACGGAATTAAACTTTCCAATGAACTTATAACAGGACTTTGGGATTTGCTGGGTCCTGATAATGTTAAAACTCCGTATGTCTTAAAGAAAGGATGATATAAAATGAATTTTAAACCAATGAAGGAATTTATGGACGGTCTTACAAACTGGAGAATTCCGGGAAACTGCATAAGTGTCTGTCTGGACGGAAAAGAAGTCTTTTCCTATCAGTCGGGATATTCCGATTTGGAAAACCGCATACCTATGACAGGGGAGGGACTTTTTAATATATACTCCTGCTCAAAACCCATCACGGTAACCTGCGCTCTTCAACTTCTGGAGAGAGGAGTTTTTATGCTCGATGACCCTCTTTATGAATATATCCCCGAATACAAAAAGATGTATGTTAAAGAGGACGGGCGCTTAAGAGAGGCAAAAACTCCAATCACCATCAGACATCTTCTAACCATGACATCAGGATTTTCCTACGATATGTCTGCCCCCGGTTTCAAAAAGGCAAGAGAAATCACAGACGGTAAAATGGATACTCTTACCGTTGCAAAGTGTGTGGCATCCGACCCGCTGTGCTTTGATCCCGGTACCCACTGGCAGTACAGCATAAGCCACGATATTCTCGCTGCTGCAATAGAGGTAATGTCGGGCAAAAGATTTAAGGATTATGTAAAGGAGAATGTTTTTGAACCTCTTGGCATGAACGACTCCTATTATCACAACGAGGAAGTTCTTGGCCGTGTAAACAACCTCTACAGATTTGTTGATGCAGAAAATACGGATATAGTAAAACTCCAGAGCGGAGAAATCGAGTCAGTTGGCGGTACTGTACAAAAGGTGGAAAAGACAGTAACCCACGTTTTGGGACCCGAATACGACAGCGGCGGTGCAGGTGTCACAACTTCCATAGAAGATTACATGAAGTTTGCAAATGCCCTGGCACTTGGCGGAGTGGGTGTAAACGGAGAGAGAATTCTTTCTTCGGGCACTGTGGAACTCATGAAAACAAACCAGATTGCTCCCGAAATACTACCCGATATCACCTGGCCTCAACTTAGAGGTTACGGCTACGGACTTGGTGTCCGCACAATGATAGACAGAGCAAAAAGCGGTTCCAACGGAAGTATCGGCGAATTCGGATGGGGCGGTGCAGCAGGTGCCACACTTCTTGCAGACACCGACCGTAAACTTGCAATGTTTTACACACACCATATGTTGAATCCACAGGAAACTTACTACCAGGCAAGACTTCGAAATGTGCTTTATACCTGCATAAACGATTAAAAGATTTGGAGAGAGACAATGGAAAATTTAAAAGTACTTGTTGCGGGCGATTTCTGCCCTAGATTCAATGCAAAAGAATTGTTGGATGAGAATCTGCAAAGAGAAATCACAAAGGAAATTTCCAAGATTTCCGCTTCGCACGATTTTTCAATGCTCAATGTAGAAACGGTGTTCACCAAAAACGATACACCGATTGTCAAATCGGGTCCAAATCTACGTACAGATTTGGAGTATCTTGATTTCTTGAAAAAATTCAATTTCAACATCGGTGCCTGTGCAAATAACCATATGGGAGATCAGGGTGACGACGCACTGCTTGAAACCATCGGTCACATAAAAGAAATCGGTATGATGACAGTAGGTGCCGGCAGGAATAAGGAAGATGCGCAAAAGGCTCTCTTTGTCGAGAAAAACGGCATAAAACTCGGCATTGTAAATTGCGCAGAACACGAGTTCGGAATTGCCGAAAAGAACAAACCCGGTATGGCGGGACTTGATTTTTATGACACATCAAAAGTTATTATCGACGCTAAAAAGAATGCAGATGTTGTTTTGGTCTTTATCCACGGCGGAAATGAGCATAATCCTCTCCCCAGACCCGGAATGAAAAAGATTTGCCGCTTTTTTGCAGATTGCGGTGCAGATGCAGTAGTTGTCGGTCACGCTCACTGCAGACAGGGGTATGAAGTTTACGGCAGCACTCCCATTTTTTACGGTATGGGCAATTTCTATATGCAAAACAGAAACCAAAGTTATGGTTGGGAGCATGGTTATATGGTAAGCCTTGAGTTTACCAAGGAAAAGTGCGTAAAATATGAAATTATCCCATACTATCAGGCGTATGACGGTACAAAATTTGAAATTGATAAAGGTGAGGAAAAGAAAAAATCCTTAGATTACATAGACCATATTTCAGAGATTATGAATAGTGAGGATTTGTATGAAAAACTGACACTTGCCTGGGCGGTTTACTATTTAAAAATTGCATCGGGCTGGCATGTGAACGAAAAAAGAGATTTCTTTGAACTCAAAGACAGATCCTTTGACGATTTCAGCACCCTGTTTGTAAGAAATACCTTTACTTGTGAGAGCCACGCAGAACTCATGGCAAACTTCCTTAAAGCATACTGCGAGGAAGGTCTTGAGGGCATCGGAGAATATGTTGAAATGATAGAAAGTCTGCAAAAGGGCGAGCATATAAATATTTAGCAATTAAAATATTATGTAAAGCCATGGTTTCTAAAACACAGAAACCATGGCTTTTTCCATATGTTGTATTTGAATTATGTAAACTTATATAGTATAATAGAAAAGTAATTTGCAACAAAGGAGGATTAAAAAGATGAAAAAAACAATAATTTCATTACTTGCAATTACTGCTATTATGACAACAAGAGTATATGCAGGTACTACCCACACGGTTGTAAAGGGCGATACCATGTGGAAGATATCTGTCAAATACGAGCAGGGGCTTTCGGAAATCATAGACGCAAACCCCCAGATAAAAAATCCTGCCCTCATATATCCGGGTCAAAAGGTTACCGTACCGCTTGAAGATGCGAGTGTAAGCAATTTCGAGGAGGAGGTTGTACGTCTTGTAAACAAAATGAGAAGTCAGAACGGACTTAACCCCCTTACCCACGATTGGCAACTTTCAAGAGTGGCACGTTATAAATCTCAGGATATGGCAGACAAAGGATACTTTTCCCACACCAGTCCCACCTACGGTTCACCGTTTGATATGATGAAGAGTTTCGGAATTTCCTACAAAGCGGCAGGGGAGAATATAGCGAAAGGGCAGAAAACTCCCGAAGCGGTTGTAAATGCCTGGATGAATTCCCCCGGTCACAGGGCAAATATTCTAAGTTCTTCCTACACGCGGATTGGTGTCGGATATGTAAAAAAGGGCAACATATGGACCCAGATGTTTGCAGGATAATTTAATTCCCTAAATTCTTGCATAATACTTGATTTTTTGCTGAAAATGTTATAAGATATATGATATGATATATTAGTATAATTATGGTTTCATATAGATGAAATGACATTGGAGGAAGAAATATGGCAATCAAAACAATAGGTGTACTGACAAGCGGAGGTGATGCTCCCGGCATGAATGCGGCAGTACGTGCAGTTGTAAGAACCGGCCTTGGCTACGGTTTCAAGGTTATGGGAATAAAGCAAGGATATCGCGGACTTCTCAAAGGTGAAATGGAAGAAATGGACGCAAGAGGTGTCAGCGAATATCTTCAGAGAGGCGGAACAATGCTGGAAACAGCACGCTGCCCCGAATTCAAAACTCCCGAGGGTATTGCAGAGGGAGCCCGTGTTTGTAAGGAAAACGGCATAGATGCTCTTGTAGTAATAGGCGGTGACGGTTCTTTCCGCGGTGCAAGAGCCCTTGCAGAGCACGGAATTCTCACAATAGCAGTTCCCGGAACTATCGACAATGACATTGCGTGCAGTGAATACACCATTGGTTTTGATACAGCCCTTAATACTGCATTGGAAGCGGCAGATAAACTCAGAGACACTTGCACATCGCATCACAGATGCTCTGTTATCGAGGTTATGGGTGCGCGTGCAGGTTACATTGCCGTGGAAACAGCAATCGCCTGCGGTGCAGAGGTTGTTTTAACTCCCGAAGTACCATTTGATTTTGAAAAGGATGTTATAGAAGTTATCAAAGAGGGAAGAGCCAACGGCAGAAAACACAACATCATTGTAGTTGCCGAGGGTGTGGATATGGATGTCCGCGAAATGGCAAAACTCATCAAGGAAAAGACCGACATAGACACAAGAGCAACTATTCTCGGTCATATCCAGAGAGGCGGATGCCCCACAGTACGCGACAGGGTCACAGCGGCTATTATGGGTTCAAGGGCGGTTGACCTCATTTCCCAGGGCAAAACAAACCGCGTTGTTGTAATGAAGGGCGGTCAGGTTAGCGATTTGGATATTACCGAAGGTCTTGAAATGAAAAAGGTATTAAACCGTGATATGTATGCGCTTGTACGCAAACTTTCAGTTTCAAAATCCAGATAATTTTTCGGATACTCTCCGCATTTGCGTTGGTGTCCGAAAACTACATAGGAGGAGCATTATGTTAAAATACATATTGTTTGCGGTAATGGCACTTCTTCTTGTGTGCAATTACCTTTCCAAAAAAATATTGAATTTGATATTAAAAAGACAGGTATCGCAAAATGAAGAAATGGCGTACAAACTTGTTTTGTATGTAATCACACTTGCGGTTGTTATTTATGTAATGATTATCGGTTGATATGTAATGGTATTAGCAAATAGAGAGGAATGAACGTTATGGCTTCAAAGAAAGAACTTTCAAAGCAGTATAATCCTGCCGAGGTAGAAGACAGAATATATTCCATGTGGACAGAGGGCAAGTATTTCAGTGCAAAACCCGATGAAAGCAAGGAACCCTTTACCGTGGTTATACCGCCCCCGAATGTTACGGGACAACTTCACATGGGACATGCCCTTGATGAAACACTTCAGGATATACTCGTGCGTTATAAGAGAATGGCAGGCTACAATGCTCTGTGGATTCCCGGTACAGACCACGCCGGTATAGCAACACAGATTAAGGTTGAAGAGGCTTTGAGAAATGAGGAAGGTCTCACCCGTTACGATTTGGGAAGAGAGAAATTCTTAGAAAGAGTATGGGACTGGAAGCACAAATTCGGAAGCCGTATTATAAATCAGATAAAGAAACTTGGTTGTTCCTGCGACTGGGACAGAGAACGTTTCACAATGGATGAGGGTTGCTCCGATGCGGTTAAAGAAGTCTTTGTAAAACTCTATGAAAAGGGTCTTATATATCAGGGCAACAGAATAATAAACTGGTGTCCGCACTGTATCACAGCGCTTTCCGATGCAGAGGTAGAATACGAAGAGCAGGAAGGTTTCTTCTGGCACATCAATTACCCTGTTAAGGATTCGGACGAAGTTGTGGAAATCGCCACAACAAGACCCGAAACACTCCTCGGAGATACTGCAGTTGCAGTTCATCCCGAAGACGAGAGATACGCTCACCTTGTAGGGAAAACTCTCATATTGCCCCTTGTAGGCAGAGAAATCCCCGTTATAGCCGATGACTATGTAGACAAGGACTTCGGAACAGGCTGTGTCAAGATTACACCTGCTCACGACCCCAATGACTTTGAAGTCGGTTTAAGACACAATCTTGAACAAATCAAGGTTTTAAATGATGATGCAACCATCAATTCCTACGGCGGAAAGTATGAGGGTATGGACCGCTATGAAGCAAGAAAAGTAATGGTGGAAGACCTTGAAAAAGCAGGACTTCTTGTAAAGGTTAAACCCCACAGCCACAATGTCGGTCAGTGTTACCGTTGCGGAACAACAGTTGAACCCATCACATCAAAACAATGGTTTGTAAAGATGGAGCCCTTAAGCAAAAAGGCTATAGAAGTTGTAAAGGACGGCACAATTAAGTTCGTTCCCGACAGATTCAGTAAGACATACTTAAACTGGATGGAAAACGTTCACGACTGGTGTATATCCCGCCAACTCTGGTGGGGTCACAGAATCCCTGCATACTATTGCGAATGTGGTGAAACCGTGGTTTCCAAGGACGAAGTAACAAAGTGTCCCAAGTGCGGAGGCGCTCTTAAGCAGGACCCCGATGTACTCGACACCTGGTTCAGTTCAGCCCTTTGGCCTTTCTCTACATTGGGATGGCCCGAAAACACCCAAGACCTCAAGTATTTCTACCCCACAAGCGTGCTTGTTACAGGATATGACATCATCTTCTTCTGGGTTGCAAGAATGATATTCTCCGCTATGGAACATATGGAAGAGGAACCTTTCAAATATGTATTCATCCACGGTATCGTAAGAGACAGCCTCGGAAGAAAAATGAGTAAATCATTAGGAAACGGCATAGACCCATTGGAAGTTATTGCAGAATATGGTGCCGATGCGCTCCGATTTACACTCGCAACAGGTAACTCTCCCGGTAATGATATGCGTTATTACAAGGAAAGGGTAGAAGCAAGCCGTAACTTTGCAAATAAGATATGGAATGCTTCAAGATTCCTCCTTATGAATCTCGACATAGACAAGGTGGAACTCCCCGATGCGGGCGACCTCAAGTGTGAAGATAAGTGGATTATAAGTTCTTTCAACACTCTTGCAAAAGAGGTTACCGACAATCTGGAAAAATTTGAACTCGGTGTTGCTGTGTCCAAACTCTATGACTTTATCTGGGATAATTACTGCGACTGGTACATTGAACTTGTTAAACCCCGTCTTTATGAGGCAAACGGTGCAGACAAGACAGCGCAGAGGGTACTTTCCTATGTGCTTGTAAACACATTGAAACTTCTTCATCCCTTTATGCCTTTCATAACCGAAGAAATCTTTGGCTATCTCCCCACAGGAGAAGACAGCATTATGGTGTCTGAATGGCCCAAATTTGATGAAAGTCTTTCATTCCCCGAGGATGAAAAGAAAATGCAGATAGTAATGGATGCTATAAGAGCAATCCGTAACTTAAGAACACAGATGAATGTTCCCGTTTCCAAAAAAGCAAAGGTTATCATAGTAACTGACAAGAAAGAAATATTCCAAGGATGCGAAGTATTCTTTGAAAAACTTGCAGGAGCATCTGAAACCGTGATTTGCTCCGACAAGACAGACATAGACGACAACGCAGTAAATGCGGTTGTTGAGGGAGCACAAATCTACATTCCTCTGGATGAACTTGTGGACAAAGCAAAGGAAATGGAAAGACTTTCTCAGGAAAAGGCAAAACTCGAAGCCGAAATTAAGAGAGTTGACTCCAAACTTTCCAATGAGTCCTTTGTAAGCAAGGCACCTCAGAAAGTAGTGGACGAAGAAAGAGAAAAAGGTGAAAAGTACAAGGCAATGCTTGCCAAGGTACTTGAAAGCATAGAAAAATTAGGTGATTAATTTGCTAAAGACAGAAAAAGAGTGTATAGATTACATTCATTCTTACGGCAGATTCGGAAAGAAGGCAGGGCTTTGTAATATCAAAGCCCTGCTTAATATTCTCGGAAATCCCCAAAGGGGCTTGAAATGTGTACACGTTGCAGGTACAAACGGAAAAGGCTCTGTCTCCTGTATGATTGCAAACATTCTTTCCCAAAAAGGCTACAAAGTAGGAATGAACACCTCTCCCTTTATTGAGGTTTTCAACGAAAGGCTTACAATAAACGGTGAGAATATACCTGCGGACAGACTTGTTTACTACACGAATGTTGTGTCCCGTGCCATAGAAAAACTTCCCGATATCCATCCTATTGAATTTGAAATAATAACAGCAATAGGATTTCTGTATTTCAAAGAAGAAAAGTGCGATTTTGCGGTAATAGAGTGCGGAATCGGCGGACTTATGGACAGCACAAATGTTATAGAAAACCCTGCAGTTTCCGTAATTGCAAATATCGGTCTGGATCATACGGATATTCTCGGTTCATCTATAGGTGAAATTGCTCTGCAGAAAGCAGGCATTATAAAACCAAACGTTCCTGTGGTAACTCATCCCGATATTCCATCGGAGGCTCTCAAGGTGATTTCAGAAACTGCCTCTCGGAAAAATGCTCCTCTTGTGACCACAAAACAGGACTGCAAAGTTGTATCCTCAAGTCTGGAAGAAACGTGCATTGTTGCAGGCGGTCTTAATATAAATCTTAAACTTCTCGGAAGTTTTCAGGCTTCCAACACCGCTTTGGCGGTAAAAGTTGCAAGAACTCTGGGGATTGATGATGAGTCAATA
The DNA here is from genome assembly GCA_045578205.1 of Clostridia bacterium. GTDB lineage: Bacteria > Bacillota > Clostridia > UMGS1810 > UMGS1810 > RGIG8748. Next base: position 25,892 of record JAZNJU010000158.1, read on the forward strand.
GTCCGCGGAATAGAAAAGGCGCGCTGGAAGTGCAGATTTGAACTTATCGGACAAAATATAATCATAGACGGCGCACACAACTATCAGGGAGTGTGTGCATTTGTCCGTAGCGTGGAAATGTATCTTTCAGGCAAAAAGAAAGTTTTTGTCATAGGTATGCTAAATGACAAAGATTTCGACTCCTGTGCTCGCGAACTTTCAAAACTAAATGGCAAATTCATAGTTACCGATGTTCCCAGTGCAAGGCAGACTGATGCAAAGGACGTGTATGAGAAGATAAAAAAATTCGTGCCCGATGCTCTGTATGAACCATCGTACAAAAAGGCTGTGGACACTGCCCGCACTCTCGCAGGGGATGACGGCTTTGTGTGTATAGCAGGTTCATTGTATCTTGCAGGTGCCGTGAGAACATATATTCTATAAAATTACATTTCCCGTCAAAGGGAAAATAATTTCTCCGAAGAAATGAGTAGTATTCAAAGGAGGAATTATATTATGGTAAACTTCAGCGTAAACCGCAATGTACTTATCGTGTCTGTCACGGGAGACATAGACCAGCACAACGCATCGTCTCTTCGGGAGCAGATAGACATTAAGATAAGTCATGAAAATGTACGAAAAATAATTTTTGATTTTTCAAATCTGGATTTTATGGACAGTTCAGGCATAGGTATCATCATAGGCAGATACAAACTCATGCGCTCCATAAACGGCGAAGTGTGTATTGTGGTGCAAAAGCCGACATTAAAAAAACTTCTGGAACTTTCGGGTGTTCAGAAAATCACAAGAATATGCGATTCCCTCTCGGACGCAATAAAGACTGCATAGGAAGGAGGGAAAACATATGAATAATAACAGTGTTGAAATAAAATTCTTAAGTAAGAGCGAAAATGAAAGTTTTGCAAGAACCGTAGTTGCCGCTTTTGTGGCACCCCTTGACCCTACATTGGAAGAACTTGCCGACATCAAAACCGCAGTAAGCGAGGCTGTGACCAATTCCATTGTTCACGGCTATATGTCATCTGCAGGTTTTGTTTATATGACTTGTGTCTCTGTGGGCGATACAGTAACCGTTATCGTCAAGGACAACGGCAGGGGAATTGCCGACATAACCAAAGCAAGAGAACCTCTTTTTACAACCAATACCGACGGTGAGCGTTCAGGTATGGGCTTCACGGTCATGGAGACATTTATGGACACGGTGGAAGTTGAGTCCATTGTGGATGTCGGCACCAAGGTAACCATGACAAAGCAAATAGGCAAAAATCGCCTTTAGACCATCGGATAGAGGTGGCAAAGGTGTACAGATTAATAAGCGAAGCCAAGATGGGCAATACCGAATCCATGGAGGAGATAACCCGAAGCAACGAGGGGCTGGTGTGGAGCATAGTAAAGAGGTTTTCAGGCAGGGGATATGATGCTGAAGACCTCTATCAGATTGGAATGATTGGACTTATAAAGGCGGTACGGCGTTTTGACACAGCCTATGAAGTCAAATTTTCCACCTATGCTGTGCCCGTTATTACGGGAGAAATTAAAAGATTCTTGCGCGATGACGGTATCATAAAAGTCAGCCGTCGCTACAAGGAACTTTATGCAAAGGCAGTTACTGTTGAAAAGAGACTTACCCAGGAGGAAATGGCACCTCCGTCAATAGGGCGAATTGCAGAGGAACTCGGTGTGGATATATACACTCTCACCGAGGCAATAGAATCTGCTTCGGCTCCTGATTCCATCTACAAAACCGTTTCCGAAGAAGGAAAAGGAGAAATGTTTCTCATTGACAAACTCAAAGGTGACAGCGGAAATTTTTTCGACAGCGTGTCGCTCAATATGGCTCTTTCCGAACTATCTCCAAGGCAAAAATCCGTAATTGCCTACAGATACTTCATGGACGAGACACAAGTAAATGTTGCAAAAAGACTTGGGATATCTCAGGTTCAGGTTTCACGAATAGAAAAAAAGGCACTTGATGCCCTAAAAGGATTGTTGAATTAGTGGATTTGAAAAAAGAATTTTCAAAATTTAATATTGACACTTTCGGTGTGTGCGATGCCCGTTTGTACAACGAGCATATGGGAACATCATACGACAGGTGCATTGTTGCCCTTTTTCCGTATTTCTGCGGTTATCCCGAAGATTCCAATATCAGTATATATACCCACGGAAAGGATTATCACCTCGTTACTTCTGCCGTACTCAACCGTGTTGCTCAAAACCTAAGTCTTTCAGATTACAAAGTTCATTCCGATATAGGTCCTGCAATAGAACGGGAACTTTGTGTCAGGTCGGGACTTGCCTTTATGGGCAGAAACGGGATGTGCATAAACGATAAATACGGCTCCTGGTTTTTCATAGGCTATATAGTGTGTACAGGTGATTTTGAAATTTCATCTCCAATGCCCCAAAGAGAGTGCTTAAACTGTATGAAGTGTGTTCGCTCTTGCCCTGCGAAAGCATTGGAAGACGGTTTTTGCTGTGACACTTGTCTGTCTTACATAACCCAAAAAAAAGGAGAACTCACTGAAGTTGAAAAAGCATACATCAGGGAAAACCAAAGTGTATTCGGATGTGATATCTGCCAGAGAGTGTGTCCGCACAATGAGAATGTAAGACATACGGAAATAGAAGAGTTTTTATCTGACAGAATAACACATCTTAGTATGGATGATGTAGCACCCCTTACAAACAAGACTTTTAAGAAGCGCTATGGCGACCGTGCTTTTGCCTGGAGAGGCAAGGGGGTAATAGAGCGAAATCTCAGGATAATAAACGGCAAGGAGGACAAAAGATGAAGATAGCAATACTTGATGCAAAAACGATAGGTGACGACATACCTACAAAACCTATAGAGGAACTGGGTGAATGTGCAGTATATCAGTCTACAAGCCCGTCCGAGGTCTCTCAAAGACTTGCGGATTGCGATGTTGCAGTGCTCAACAAGGTCAAGTTGAATGAGGCAAATCTTAAGGAGGCAAAGAACTTGAGACTAATTTGTCTTCTTGCAACAGGATACGACAATGTGGACTTGGACTATTGCAGAAAGAGAAAAATTGCCGTGTGCAATGTAGAGGGTTATTCATCCCACAGCGTTTCTCAGATAACCGTGTCTATGGTTTTGTCTCTTGCGTCGCACCTTAAAGAATATGCCGACTATGTAGCAAGCGGAAGTTATACTGTAAGCGGTGTTGCAAACAGACTTTCCCCCGTGTACAGTGAATTAAACGGCAAAACATGGGGCATAGCCGGATTCGGAAACATAGGTATGCAGGTGGGAAAGGTAGCCGAGGCTCTTGGATGCAAGGTTATTGTTTACAAGAAAACCCCCATAGACGGATACACCTGCACGGATATAGACACCCTGTGTGAAAAATCCGACATAATAAGTCTCCATCTTCCTCTTTGCGAAGAAACATATCATATTATAAATGAAGACAGAATTGCCAAAATGAAGAAAAATGTAATTTTAGTAAATATGGCACGCGGAAATGTGACGGACGAACATGCTGTTGCACGCGGAGTAATAAACTCAGACATAGGCGCATTTGGATGCGATGTGTTTTCTGTTGAGCCTTTTGGTACTGACCACCCGTTTAATAAAATAAAGGATTTACCCAATGTAATCCTCACACCGCATATGGCTTGGGGGGCATACGAATCAAGGCTTCGCTGTGTTGATGAAGTAAGGCAGAATATTGTATCCTTTTTTGAGGGAAAAATTCGAAACAGAGTGGACTTGTTTTAAGCACACGGGGTTCAACTCCGCTTAAGGGAAACTACTGATTTCTTACGTTTTTTTGCGATTTTATACTCTTTTTTTGTGTGTTTTCAAAAAAGACTTGATTTTTGCCAATGCTGATGTTAGAATTAGGCAAATCTTTAAGATAAGGAGTGACTCCTATGGATAACAGACTTAAAATCGGAGTTATGGGTATTGAACGCGGAGAGTTTATACTTCGTGCATCTCAATTCCTCAAGGATGAAATGGTTGTAAGCGCAATTTGTGAACTCAATGATGCAACCATCGAAAAGCAGAGAAAGTGGTTCTCTGACGAAACCAAAGTTTACAAGGATTTTGATGAATTTATCAATTCCGGACTCGACGGTGTAGTTCTTTGTAACTATTTCCACGAGCACGCGAAATATGCCATCAAGGCAATGGAAGCAGGTGTTCCCGTTCTTTCCGAAACAACTGCAGCACCCTCACTTGGCGAATGTATCGACCTTGTTGAGGCTTATGAACGCACAGGCACCAAGTATATGCTTGCGGCAAACTGCCCATACTTCAAGCCTGTACACGCAATGATAGACAGTTTAAAACAGGAAAAATACGGAAAAGTTCTCTATGCAGAGGCCGAGTACATACACGCAGCACCCAAGGGCACAGTTCGCAAAGAACCCGATGTAAATAATCTTCACTGGAGAAATACACTTCCTTGCTGCTACTACAATATGCACTCTCTCGGACCTCTTATGTACATAACAGGCACAGTACCCGTAAAGGTTACAGGTAAAGCGGTCAGACACGATATTCCCGGAAAACTTACAAATGTTCCCAAGACATTCTCGCTGACAGAGATGGATTCCGGTGCGGTATTCTGCACAACAGGTGTTGTTAATGCTGGTATTACCAGCAAATGGTTCAGGGTTTCCTGCGAATACGGTACAATGGAAACACTGCGCGATGACTGGAAAGAAGAATGGCTCTTTGAGTTTGACGCTGCCGACAAGTTCACAAAGACCTGGGAGGGTTGGGTAAGTTCCGGTTGTATAACCAAGGAAGAAGAAGCCAAGTACGGCACCGCTATAGAAAGCGTTGGCCACGGCGGTATTGACTTTATCCTTACTTTGGAATTTCTCAAAGTGCTCAGAGGCGAAAAGGAACCTTTCTTTGATGTTTACCGTTCTGCAGCACTTTCTGCAGCAGGTATTCTCACATGGTACAGTATCCTTGATTCCAGTAAGGAATACATCATTCCCGATTTCAAGGACAAGGAAGCAAGAGAAATCTTCCGCGGAGATTACAGAGTACCCTTTGGTAAAACTCTTCAGGATATCACACTTCCTTATAGACTGGATGACTGATAACGAATATTTGTTTTTTCAAATCCCCATCGCTTTAAAAGGCGTTGGGGACTTTTTTTCTTAACCTGCAAAATTTTCTTGATTTCGACCACAAGTTGTGGTATAATAGCAAACTGTGTGTTGCAAAAATACACGATAGATTGTATAAAAGACAGACCATTGAGGTGACATAATGCTATTTAAAGAAAAGTTGGCAAGTCTGTGCCAATGGCTCAAAAAGAAGTCATTTGTTATATGCTGTGGTATTGCTCCGGTAATTCTTCTATCTGCATTATTGGTAACATGTGATTTTGGTTGTAACGTCATAGTAAACGGAGAGGTTATAGGCACTGCCCCGTCAAAGGAGTATGTGCAAAATCTTATAGACAGCATAAATACATCTCTTTCTCCATATATGGACGGAAGCGATGCAATAATAGTTGAGCCTGTAATGACTCCCAAACTCATAGTAGGAAAGGGTTTTACCGACCCGCAGGTGTTGGGCGAAAGGCTTAAGAGTTATTGCCCGTACCTTGAAAAAGCATACACGGTAAAATCAAACGGAAGCACCGTAGCCGCATTTACCACTTCCCGGGAAAGACAAAATGTCTACGACAAATTCATTAGGGATATTACAGCAAATTCCACCTCCTACGAAATCCTTGACGAGATTTCTTTTGAGTACGAACTTGTTCCATACGGACTTATCAAATCCGGAGACAGTGCCCGGAAAATGCTTTCCAGAAAATATACATTTTCTGATGTGGTAAGTGTAAATTCCGATTGTAAACTTCAGGATATTCTGTGTGCTTATTCTATAGGCAAGAAAGAGTTTTACTCTCTAAATCCCGGTTTTACCGAGGGCGAGGGAACAACTGTAAAAATAAAATCAGAAATCCCGTATATCAGAGTAGTAACAAAGGAAAACTACACAGAAAACACAGTACTTAAACATAGTGTAAAATATGAAAACGACGACACAATGTATGTGGGTCAGTCCAAAACAAAACTGGAGGGAACCGACGGGTTTGTAAAAACTGACAAAACGCGCTACGGTGTAAACGGCGTCAAACTTTTGGAAGTTTCGGAACAAAGCACCACCGAAGAGGCGGTTTCGCATATTGTTCTTCTTGGAACAAAGGAATTGCCTAAGGGTGAATCGGCAGGAAGTATAATTAACCCCTATGACGGACTTCTTACCTCCCGATTCGGAAACAGAGACGGCAGAAACCACAAAGGAATTGACATAAGCGGTGAAGAAAATTCCGACATAAAGGCTGCCGATGGAGGAAAGATAGTTTTTGCCGGATGGGACAACAGCGGTTATGGAAATATGATAAAAATTGATCATCCTTCAGGCTATACTACCGTTTATGCACATTGCAATAAACTCTACGTATCAGAGGGTGAGGAAGTGTGTCAGGGTCAGGTAATTGCGGCACTGGGCAACACAGGAAGAAGCACAGGGGCACATGTTCACTTTGAAGTCTGGAAGACAGATGCAAACGTACCGGTTGATCCCTTGGATTTCTTTCAACTAAATGAACAAAAATAAAAAAAACTATTGACTAACCCCAAAAAAACTGATATAATATTCAAGTCGGTGCAGAAAATGACATGCACCGACCTCATATGGAGTTGTATCGAAGTGGTCATAACGAGCACGATTGGAAATCGTGTTGCCGTGATGAGCGGCACGAGGGTTCAAATCCCTCCAACTCCGCCACGAAAAAAGACATCCGTTCGGATGTCTTTTTTCGTGCAAAAAACAGAGGATTTGAAACCTCGTGACGCGAAGCGAATATTGCAAAAGGCCCCGCAGGGAAATCCCGGTGGCTCCGCCACGATGAAAAACCCTTGAAACTGCTTGAAATCCAGCAATTTCAAGGGTTTTCTTGTATTTTACAACCGACTTAAAACAACACACAAAACCTATAAAAACAAGTAAAAAGGTGTCAAAAAAATAAAAAGTATTAGTTCATGTCTACCGAATATACTTTTCTGAAAATTGAGTTCCTTTTATCGTCTCTAAGGTCTGTGTAACAGAGGTATTTATTATAAATCAGGGGAAAAACCATTTAGTTCTGATGGTTTTTCGAAAATGGTTGACAATTACATAAAAAAGGTTACAATGTAAAAAAAGCAATTATTGAAACTTTGGCATATTATGTTAAAGGATATGGCATAGAATGGAGGCTGTTATGATGAAAACTAAATATTACGATGGTCATTATGTTGATCAGGGCTTCCTGCTGAGGAAAGAGAGCGACTTTTAGAAGAAGCCTTGGAAAAAGACGAACTTTTAACAGATTGGCCGGATGAAGACGCATAAAACCAAACACCACACAATATCATCTGCTGAAAGGTAGATGATATTTTTATGCAAAAACTTAATAATCAAACCACTTACATTATGTTGTAGGTGTTTTTTTTATACACAAAAATAGCCGACGGGCTTTATACGGAAAGGAGTTATGAAAATAGCAGAACTTGAAAAAACACCTGCACCGCAGGGAACAGACACGGACAACAATGCTCAGCAGAGCACAGAGCCGGAAAGAAAGTCATACACTCAAGAGGAACTCGATACTATAATTGAAAAACGCATAGCACGAGACAGACGCACAAGGGAGAATACCCCCGAATACAAAGCCTTTAAAGAGTGGGAAGAATCGCAGAAAACCGCAGATAATAAGAGAGATTACATACGCAATTTTTATAAAAAAGAATCAGTAATATCCAGTTCTTCAGTAAGTAATTCCTTTTTGGGCTATGGCTTTTTTGAAGTAATACTATAAAACATAGATACTCATAATATAAAAAGTAATAAAAAAGCAAAAACACTTGATTTCCTCCACTAAATAGTATATAATACAACTAAGAGGTGAAAATAATGGTTTTAACAACGGCAATGTTAAGAGAAAAACTGAAAAATTATCAGGATTCCGCCGGCAAAATTTCTCGCATGTGTAAAGATGGAGAAATATTTTATTTGACCAGAGGTGTTTATGAAACCGACAGAAGCGTGCCCGGATACTGTTTGGCGCCAGTAATTTATGGACCCTCATATTTATCCTTTGATTATGCACTCTCTAGATATGGACTTATTCCGGAAGCGGTTTATACATTTACAAGTGCAACCTGTGATAAAAAAAAGAAAAAAAGTTACGAAAATATTTTCGGGAACTTTTCGTATCAAGACGTGCCATTAAAAGCATATTCTATTGGAATAAGGGTAATTACAGAGGGAGATTATGTTTATCAAATAGCAACTCCAGAAAAAGCAGTTTGCGATAAAATTTATACAATATCTCCGGTAGGAAGCATTAAGGCACTCGAGCAACTGCTTTTTGATGATTTAAGAATCGAGGCAAGTGAATTTAATAATCTTAATAAAGAAGATTTAATCCAACTCTGCGATTTATACAATACAAATAATCATAAACTGTTAAAAAAGAAAATGGAGGGATGCCGACGTGGATAGTATTCTTACACAAATGCTAAAAAAATATAACCCGCAAAACACCGAGGAAAAGAAGAATGCAGTTAAAGAAATTATCCAGGAGATAGTGCTTTGTGGTCTTTCTAGAGCCGGCTTTTTTAGAAAAGCAGCATTTTATGGTGGAACAGCGTTGCGTATCTTTTATGGATTAGATCGATTTTCTGAGGATTTGGATTTTTCATTAATAACAGAAGATACTGATTTTTCATTAGCGGAGTATTTCCCAATGTTAGAAAAAGAGATTGCTTCGTATGGTATGAACTTAACTATAAGTGAAAAAGAAAAAAGTGTCGATTCGGGTATTCGTTCTGCATTTCTTAAAGGGAATACAAAGGAACATATTTTACTTTTTTATGCCGAGGATATAACAGGCGTAGCAGGCAGTGAATTGATAAAAATCAAATTTGAGGTAGACATTATGCCGCCTAAAGGTGCTACATTTGAACACAAATATAGACTTTTACCCGCTCCCTACGAAATAAATTTATATGATATGCCTTCTCTTTTTGCGGGGAAGGTACATGCTGTGATTTGTCGTGCCTGGAAAAATCGTGTAAAAGGAAGAGATTTGTATGATTATATCTTCTATCTTCAACAGGACGCAAGTATTAATTTACCACATCTCAAGGCGAGACTTGTGGAATCAGGCGTGTGGGAAGATAGCAAACCATTTTTGTTAGAGGATGCGAAAAGGTTGCTAAATGAACGTTTTGCGGCGATTGATTACGTATCTGCAAAAGATGATGTGCGACCGTTTATCAAAAACCATGATTCACTTGAGTTGTGGAGTTGTGACTTTTTCAACCAAATTACAGACCAAATGCTGAAATAATTTTGCAGCGCCAGTGGAAAAGACCGGCGCTGTTTGCATATATGAAAGGTCCTAATGAAAGTATTAAGATGAGGAGGAGATAAATCACTGAAAACAAAAATAACATCGACTGCAAGGTCGATTTATCATAAAATATATCTGAAAGATGATTCCTAAAAATCGATTGCCACTATTAAAATGTGCGTAATATCAATAATTACACAGGAGGGGGAGTCAAATCTCTACAGTTATTCAGGTGGCAACGGGCGTGGAGTATCGCGCGAAATATCGGAAAATCAAGAAGGTGAGGATTTGAACAGGTCGTTTTAATATTAATTTTCATCAGATAAAAAACTTCTTAATACTTTTGTTTTCACAAAAAAGGTGTCAAAAAAAACAAGTTGTAACAACACGTCACAACTTGTTTTTATTTGCTTGTTTAATACTCTTAAATCACACAATACCCTGTGCCATCATAGCATCTGCAATTTTCTGGAAACCTGCAATGTTAGCACCTGCAATAAGGTCGCCATCCATTCCGTATTCCTTTGCAGAATCTCTGCAACTTCTGTAGATGTTTACCATGATGCCGTGAAGTTTTTCGTCAACTTCTTCTCTGCTCCAGGAGTAACGCATACTGTTCTGGCTCATTTCAAGAGCAGATACTGCAACACCGCCGGCATTAACAGCCTTGGAGGGAGCAACAACAACACCGTTTGCTCTTAAGTACTGAACTGCTTCGTCTGTTGTGGGCATATTTGCAACTTCGATGTAGTACTTAACACCGTTTGCAACGATTTTCTTTGCATCTTCCAATCCAACTTCGTTCTGTGTAGCACAAGGCATAATGATGTCTGCCTTAACGCCCCAGGGCTTTTCGCCTGCAAAGAATTGGCATCCGAATTTGTCTGCATAATCCTGTGCTTTGTCACGGCCGGAAGCACGCATTTCGAGCATATATGCTGCCTTTTCTTCAGTAATTCCGTTTTCATCATATACATAACCGTCGGGACCGGATATGGTAAGAACTTTACCGCCGAGTTGGTTAATCTTGAGTACAGCACCCCATGCAACGTTACCGAAGCCGGATACTGCAAATGTCTTGCCCTTAATGTCTATGCCGTTGTCCTTCAAAAGTTCATTGCAGTAGTAAACAGCGCCGTAACCTGTTGCTTCGGGACGAATAAGGCTTCCGCCGTATGCAAGACCTTTACCTGTGAGAACTGCATTTTCGTAGTTGTTGCAAATTCTCTTGTACTGACCGAAGAGGTAGCCGATTTCTCTTGCACCAACACCGATGTCACCTGCGGGAACGTCGATGTGTGAACCGATGTGACGGTAGAGTTCTGTCATGAAACTCTGGCAGAATCTCATGATTTCACCGTCGCTCTTGCCTCTGGGGTCGAAGTCGCTGCCACCCTTACCGCCGCCTATGGGCAGACCAGTGAGGGAGTTTTTGAATATCTGTTCAAATCCGAGGAATTTGATAACGCCTATGTACACAGAGGGGTGGAAACGAAGACCGCCCTTGTAAGGTCCGATTGCACTGTTAAACTGTACACGGAAACCTCTGTTTACCTGCACGTTGCCATTGTCATCAACCCAGGGAACACGGAAAATAATCTGTCTTTCGGGTTCTACAATTCTTTCAAGAAGAGCAGCCTTTTCGTATTCAGGATGCTTATCAAGCACGGGACCGAGGCTGTTAAGAACGTCGGTTACGGCCTGAATGAATTCGGGCTCATTGCCGTCTTTTGCTCTTACTTGTTCCAAAACTCTTTCAACGTATGTCATGTTAAGTCCTCCTCAATAAAAATTTGTACCTTTTCGGTACATTGAATGTTCAAAACACGCATTACAATTACCATACATTCTATCACTTTTACTTGTTTATTGCAATAGATATGTGAAATTTTGATAATAATTACAATTTTTTTGTCATTTTTTTCTTGGTTTTTCAAGTTTTTGTCAAAAATATGCAAGTTTTTATTTGGCGACTTGCATTTTGGGTTGGATGACGCGATTATTTCTACCCTTGACACTGCTTGTAAGGAGTGATATTATATACATATTATATTAATGGGAAGTGTAGAAGTTGGCATATTTAATCACAAACAAAAAGACGTTAAATCCCCAGGTTTTCCTTATGGAAGTAAAAGCCCCTCTTGTTGCAAGGAGGGCAGAACCGGGACAGTTCATAATCCTCAGAATAGATGAATTTGGCGAAAGGGTACCTTTTACCATAGCAGATTTCAACAGACAGGACGGAACGGTCACAATAATTGTTCAGGCTGTTGGAAAAACCACAAAAGAACTTGCAAAATTGGAAAAAGGCGACGAAATTCTTGATTTTGCAGGACCTCTGGGAGTACCCACAAAACTTGACGGCATAAAGAAAGCGGCAGTAATCGGCGGCGGTCTCGGAACTGCGATAGCATATCCCCAGGCAAAGAAACTCCACACACTCGGTGCGGATGTTACCGTGATTGCGGGATTTCGAAATTCAGATTTTGTAATTCTCAAAGAAGAACTGGAAAAAGTTTCCGATAATCTTATAATAACTACCGACGACGGCTCCAACGGAACAAAAGGCTTTGTCACCGATAAACTAAAAGAACTTCTGGATAGCGGAAACGAGTTCGATGAGGTTATTGCAATAGGACCTCTGGTTATGATGAGGGCTGTGTGCAATCTCACAAAAGAGTACGGCATACCCACAACGGTTTCCATGAATCCTGTTATGATAGACGGAACGGGAATGTGCGGAGGATGCCGTGTAGTAGTTGACGGCGAAACAAAATTTGCCTGTGTGGACGGACCCGATTTTGACGGTCATAAAATTGACTGGGAGTCCGCCTTAAACAGACAGAACATGTATAAAACACAGGAAAAAACTGCCTGCGAAGAAGGAAACTGCAAAATAGGGAGGACTCACAATGCCTAATATGTCACAGACCAAAACTCCCATGCCGGAGCAGAATGCAAAAGAAAGAATAAAGAATTTTGAAGAAGTTTTCCACGGATACACACCCGAAATGGCAATGGAAGAAGCAAAAAGGTGTCTAAACTGTAAAAACAAACCTTGTGTTTCCATGTGCCCTGTCAATGTGCGCATACCGGAATTTATGGCCTTTGTGGCTGCAGGAGAATTTGAAAAAGCATATGAAGTTATTACCGACACCAATTCTCTCCCTGCTGTGTGCGGAAGAGTGTGTCCGCAGGAAACACAATGTGAATCCAGATGTGTAAGAGGAATAAAGGGAGAATCTGTTGCCATAGGCAGAGTTGAACGCTTTGTTGCCGATTACCATATGCAAAATGCACAGGAAGAAATCACCGCCCCCGAGTCAAACGGCAAAAAGGTTGCAGTAGTCGGCTCGGGTCCATCCGGTCTTACCGTTGCGGGCGACCTTGCAAAAAAGGGATATGAGGTCACCATATACGAAGCATTTCACACTCCCGGCGGTGTACTTGTGTACGGAATACCTGAGTTTCGTCTTCCCAAGGCAATTGTTGCCAAGGAAATAGAAAAACTCACTAAACTTGGTGTAAAAATAGAAAAGAATGTTATCGTTGGAAAAACACTTCTTGTGGATGAACTTTTTTCGGACTTCGGTTTTGATGCTGTCTACATTGCATCGGGCGCAGGACTTCCGTCTTTCCTCCGTATAGACGGCGAGAATTTAAACGGTATCTACAGCGCCAATGAGTTCCTCACAAGAATTAACCTTATGAAAGCATACAAGTTTCCCGATTTTGACACACCAGTGTATGTAGGAAACGATGTTGCAGTTTTTGGCGGTGGAAACGTGGCAATGGATGCCGCAAGAAGTGCAAAAAGACTTGGCGCAAAAAATGTGTATATAGTTTACAGACGCGGTTTTGATGAACTCCCGGCAAGATACGAAGAGGTTATCCACGCAAAGGAAGAGGGCATAGAATTCATGCTTCTCAAAAGCCCCGTAAAGTTTGTGGGAAATGACAGCGGATGGGTTTGCGGAGTTGAACTGGTGGATATGCAGTTGGGTGAGCCTGACGAAAGCGGAAGACGTTCTCCCATAGTTGTGGATGGTTCCAACAAGGTTGTGAATATTGACACTGCCATAATTGCCATAGGTCAGTCCCCCAATCCTCTCATACGACAGACAACAGACGGTTTGGAAACAAACAGGAGAGGTTGCATAATAACTGATGAAAACGGAGCAACCACCAAGGAATTTGTCTATGCCGGCGGAGATGCCGTAACAGGAGCCGCAACTGTAATTCTTGCTATGGGTGCCGGAAAGACAGCCGCAAAGGCTATAGATGAAAAATTAAAGAATAAATAACAAAAAAGAGATTGGAGCAATGTTCCAATCTCTCAGCGTGTCGATAAAGTCGACACGCTGGCAGACAAACGAAAAAGAACGCAGACGAGGAATCGCGAAACAGGCAGTACAAAGGTACGGCAATGAGCGATGAC
>JAZNJU010000159.1:0-17493 GCA_045578205.1 Clostridia bacterium
TGGGAAAATGCTGTAGTTAAAAAAGATGATGACCACATAATATCCGAGCAGTTAACTCCAACCGTCGTAAGTTACGAGGTTCATCCCGAGAGTATACATACATTCCAAAAAGGCAGATATCTTCTTGACTTCGGTAAAGAAATCGTTGGAAATCCATGCCTTAAGGTAAACGGCAAGGCAGGAGATACCGTGAGGATAATGTGTGCAGAAGAACTTACCGAGGACGGACATGCAAGATACAATATGCGCTGCTATGTGGATTTTGATGAAACGTGGACACTTCGTGACGGTGAGGATATAATAGAGAATTTCGATTATATGGGATTCAGGTATATGGAGGTAGAAACCGACTGCGACTACATCTGCCCCGAAATGTTCTGTGTGGTGGCGCGACACTACCCTGCAGATAAGATACGTCATTTCCATTCGGAGAATGAGATTTTAAGCAAAATCTGGGATATATGCGAAAATGCCGTTATCATAAGCACCCAGGAGGGCTACTACGACTGTCCCACAAGAGAAAAGGCACAGTATCTCGGCGACCTGATAATAACCGCTATGTCCCACTATTACCTAACAGGTGATACAAGACCTTTTAAAAAGGCACTTACCGACTTTGCGAACACGGGCAAGGTAGCCGACTGGCTTATGTGCGTGGCACCGAGCAGTCACAAGCACGACATAGCGGACTACTCACTTTTGTTCCCGCTTGCTCTCTATAATTACTGGTGTATAAGTGCAGACAGGGCATTTGTATGCGATATGCTCCCCGTAGGTGAAAAGATGCTCGCACACTTTGCATCATTTGCAAGAGAGGACGGACTTCTTGACGAAGTTAATACCTGTTGGAACATGGTGGATTGGCCGGAATCCGCACTTGACGGCTATGACTTTAAGTTAGGACACCCCGTTGGCAAAGGCGTGCATAATGTAATAAATATATATTACTACGGCGCTATGAAAACCATGAACACACTCTATGAACTTATGGGCAAAGATAAAAAATACGATATCGAAAACTTTGAAAAAGCGTATCGAAATGCCTTTTTTGACAGCGACAGAAGGCTATTTACAGATTCCGAGACATCAGACCATACTGCACTTCACTCCAATGTGCTTCCGTACTTTTTCGGTATGACAACCAATGAAGAAAACGAAGCCATAGAAAAACTCATTATGGAAAAAGGGCTTGCAGGCGGAGTTTACTTCTCGTACTTCATACTTAAATCTCTTGCAGAGCACGGCAAAAAGGATGAAGTAATGGCACTTATGCTAAATAAGAGCGAACGCTCATGGTACAACATGATTAAAGAAGGTGCAACTGCATGCATTGAAGCATGGGGCAAGGACCAAAAGTGGAATACAAGCTGGTGCCATCCGTGGGCAAGTACGCCGATAATAATACTATGCGAATATTTTGGTGCATAAAAAAGAGATGCAGAAGTCTATTTTTTGGCTTCTGTATCTCTTTTCATTATGAAATTACTATTTCTTTCCCTGTCCTTGCAGATTCATAAATAGCAAGGATTATTTCTACGCTCTTTTTGGCATCTTCACCCGTTATCATCGGTTCCCTGTCTTCAATAATTGCAAGCGCCATATCCTCTATCTGTGTTATATGGCCCATGTTTGTGCTTGAATACTGACAGTTTTTACCGCCCATGCTACTGTAAATCTCGGGTTTTTTAAGGGCTTTGTCCTTAACATCCCACATATACAGTCTGTCATCTCCAAATGAGATGCTTCCCTCTGTGCCGTGAAAGCTAAAAATTGTGTCAAGTCCGGGATATGCAGTAGTAGTCGCCTGTATTACACCCAAGGCTCCGTTTTTGAATTTAACATTGACAACAGCGGTGTCTTCGGTTTCTATATCCCAAACCAGAGTTTCACAATTAGCATAAACCGAATGAACTCCCCCCATAATCCAGGAAATCATATCTACACCATGAACACCTTGATTCATGAGTGCTCCGCCACCGTCAAGCTCCCATGTACCTCTCCACTCACCGCTATCGTAATAGTTCTGATCTCTGTAATACTTGAGAGATGCATCGGCAAGAGTGACCTTGCCTATTGAACCTTTTTCTATAATCTCTTTTACCTTTATGGCTCCGTCATAGGTCCGTCTTTGGAAAATTGAACCAAGTTTAACATGGTTCTCCCTACAGGTATCAATCATTTTCTGCATTTTTTCTACCGATATTTCCAAGGGCTTTTCACAAAGAACATTAACACCGTGCTTTGCCGCAAGACAAGCAGTTTCGCAATGAAGACCGCTTGGAGTCAATACACAGCATACATCTATTTCTTCGCTTTCAAGCATATGCACCGCATCAGTGTACCACTTTTCCAACCCATTTTCGTATGCAGCCTTTTTTGCCTTTTCTTCGATAATATCACATACCGCTACAAGTTTTGTATGCGGAGAATTTTTTATGGCATCAAAATGATTTGGTGCTATTCGTCCGCAGCCGATAACCGCAAACTTTACTGTCATATTTTCTTTCCTCCGTTTTTACTGCCTTTCTATCTTTTCTTCTCTGCCGCTTTTAAGGGATCTGTCTATTGCATTCATAATAAACACGGGAGCAAAAAAGTCTTCGTATGTTTTGGGTTGATTTTCGCCTTTGAGAAGTCTGTAAAAGGATTCAAACTCGTACTCAAAGCAACCGTCCAGAACATATTTTGAAAAAACAGCATTGTTTTCGCAGTCAATTCCTGCATAGTAATCATAATTGCCGTCCACAAAGGAAAGATTCACATCATACTGATTGTATCTTACAACACAGGTAACTACATTTCCGTTTCTGAACGCCATTGCGGAATTCGGATAAAACCCGAAAATTTCGCACATAACCTCCACAAGATGCTGAGAGTAAAAGAAAAAGTCACCGTGCGGGTTCTCCATACTTACAGGTGCTCTCAGGTATCCGCCGTAAACTTCACCGTAGGATTTCTGCTCCACACTTCTCTTGAGCAGTTGTATAAAAGCCGCAAATTTGCATACCGAACCGCCGCAAACCATTATATTGTTTTTTACCAACTCGTTTTTAAATTCGCGTGCTTCTTCTTCACTTATTGTTACAGGCTTATCTATAAACATCGGAATTCCCGAAGCGATATACGGCTTTGCGTATTTGTAGTGCTTGTCACCGTGGCGTGCGGTTATTATAATACCGTCGACCTTACCTGCAAATTCTTCATAAGATTCCGACACATAAACGCCGTATTGCTTTCCAAGTTTATCTGCCGCTTCCTTATCATCGCTGTAGACACCTACTACCTCTATATCCGAATACAGTTTATCTTTTATCACAAAATCCAAAAATGTATTTGCGTGGGTGTTCTCACAACCCAATATGGCTATTTTGTACATATGTTTCCTCCGTTAAAACTTAACAGGCAAGGGGTTTTCCGCGTGCACCTGCTCTATTACGTTTATTATCATTGCGGCATGTTCGGGTTTTACGCTCATGCCTGCATCGTTTACAATGGCATCATACATCATTTCGTAGAAACGCTTTGTTCCTACATCAAAGGCATCACCTGTGTACTCACCCTTTTCCTCGTGAGTTATGAGATTTTCGGAGCAGAATGCAGGAAGCCCCTCCTCGTTTTCAAAAGAACCAAGTACAATTTTTCGGTCGGGGTTTTCTCCGTCCACGATATACTTCATTTCATATTCGCTTGTGCTCGATTTGTATGTACCCTTGGAGCCTAAGATTTTTACCAAGGGAGCGGAATATGCATCATTTGAGTTTATTTCAACATCAACAACGGGTTTGCCCGGTGCAGTAAGAATAATCTTTGCATAATCGTCGGAATCACCGCTGGAAAGCACATGGTCAAGTTTTGAAAATACAACTTTGGCGTTTTCGTCAAAATCAAGAACACCGAGTGCAATTCCTATGGGGTGAGGACCTGTGTTGTATATATTTCCGCCCAGTTTGCACTGAACCGTCTGCCAGTCCCATCTTCTTGCAAAGCCGCTGAAGGTGATATCAACCTGCTTTATTTCGCCAAGTTTTCCGCTTCTTATTATGTCCAAAACTCCTTCGTAATAAGGTGCAAAGAAGGTTTGCTGGAAAACACCCAGCTTAACACCCTTGTCCTTAGCCATTTTTATAAGCGTATCACACTCATATCTTGTTCTGGCAAATGGTTTTTCCACTACAACATTAAAGCCGTGCTCTATGAGATCCTTTGCCACCTCAAAGTGCTCGTTTGATATTGTGGAATTGAGCACAAGGTCAATATCGTCTCTGCCGTAGAGTTGTGTGTGGCTTTCAAATACTTCGCAGCCGGGATATTCCTCCATCGCTCTCTTTCTTCTTCTTTCATCGCGGTCAACAACTGCAACGACATTAAAAAGACTGTTGTTTTCTGATTTAAAATGCTTGCCGTGAATGTCTCTTCCGCTTCTGCCCTGTCCTATAAGGGCGATGTTTAACTTTTTCATTTACCTTCCTCCCATTCATTCAGTTAATATAATGATAATCCATATTTTTTACAAAGTAAATACTAAAAAATACGGTTTTATATTGCAAAAAATGTAATTATAATATATAATATAACTATCGGAGGTGTAACAATGGCAAAAAATATATCTTCATATAAAAATGATAAAATAGTGTATAATCACCGTATATTCTTTGCAGAAGAAAATGTGCAGTTTGATTTCCATATGCACGACATATGTGAACTTATATTTTTGAAAAAAGGCAATGCATCGGCAATCATAGGAAACAAAATATATAAGCTATCAAAAAATAACCTTATGATATTCCGTGCAAATACACCCCACAAAATTGTAATAGAGCCTGATTGCGACTACGAAAGATATGACCTTCTTCTGGATGAAAACAAACTTGCAAACCGAATATTCCGAAGGCTTCCCGACAGTCTTACATTTATAAATTGTTCGGGCAACGAACCGATAATTGACCTGTTTAAAAAGTTTGATTTTTACTGTGAAAACTTTGAAAAAGAAGATTTGGAAATCCTTATGACAAACATTGCCGAGGAGATTCTTTTTAACCTCTATCTTTCTTCCGACAATGATTTTGAGGGCGATATGCTCTCCATAAATCCCATAATAAGCAAAGCAGTTAAATTTGTAAACAAGCATTACACCGAAGATATATCAATAGAGGATATAAGCTCACACCTATGTATAACAAAAAGTCATCTTCACCATTTGTTTGTTGAATTTATGCAGATTACTCCAAAGAAATACATCAATATAAAAAGACTTGCAAAAGCTCAAAAACTGATAAGAATGGGAAAAAAGCCATCTTCTGTTTACACAGACTGCGGTTTTAGCGATTATGCTACATTTTTCAGAAATTACAGTCTGCATTTTGGATACAAGCCGTCGGAGGAAAACAAAATAATTAAGGAAAGAAAAATTGAATCATAAAATAACCCTGCTTTGCTGTCAAAGTGACTGTCAAAAGCAGGGCTTTGTTTTATTTAATTGCAGATATTATATCATTGAGTGCCGCTATACACTCTCTGCTTGCTATATCGCCAAAGGCAGATATGGCACTTCCCTGAGGATTTCGGAGAAGTTCTTCACTCATGCCGCCGGGTTTGTAGTGGGGTTCAAAAACAACCGCACCGTCAAAACCCGAGGATATAAATTCTTTCATCATGCCCTCGTAGTCTACCACACCGCTTCCAATGGCAACACCCACGGTTTCGCCGTCTTTACGAACGGCATCTTTAATATGTACGTGACAGAATACATCTTTTACGGCATTATATCCGTCGGGATAGGGAATTTCGTCGGTATCAGAGTAGATATTGTTTCCGGGTTCGTACAGAGCACGCAGCATGGGGGAATTTATGTAATTTACCGTCTTGGCAGTAGCGGCACAGTTGTACGAATTTGCCGATGGTTCGGATTCCAGTACAAGAGTGATGCCTGCCTTTTCGCAAAGTGCCACAGGCTCTTTGAATGCTTCTTTAATGTCATCCAAAGTAACGCCGTCCTCACGGATGAAGTCAAAGCATCGAATCATTTTAAAGCCAAGCAAATCCTTGTAGGATATGAGACGTTTTAAACCCTCCATATGCTCTGCCTTTGTTTTTGCGTCATTGTATGAACATTTGTAAAACGGTGAAGATATGCACACAAGGGGCATATTATGTTTTTTTAACAAATCGGCAATTTTGCTAAAATCCTCATCTGTATACTGAAAGGGGTTTTTCTCCCACGCAGAGCGAAGCTCCACACATTCCAGATTGTATTTTTTTGCAAACACGAGGGCTTCTTCAAAATCCTGAGAAACCTCATCGGTTATGATTCCAAGTTTAAACATAGGATAATCCGTCCTTTGGTGATTTTTATTTCAATTTAAAATTAGCTGTTGAATTGGGGCTTTTCCATTTTGTGCCCTGATTCTTGGAGGTATTTACTGCGGTTACTCTCCAGTAGTATGTATTACCTGTGGGGAGATTATCAGGCACATCTATGTGGTTGTATCTTGCTGTTTCCGAAAATACTATATCGTCAAATTCATCATCTGTGGCTATTTCCACAATATATTCATTTGCACCAAAGGCTTCCTGCCACATAAGCATAAGTCCGCTTCGTGATACTTGCTCTCCTTCTATGGGGTAAAGAAGTCTGTACGGCGAGGTGACAGAATTAAATACTATGGCATTATCCTTTAAACCGATGTAATCCATGCTGAAATTATTGTCATTTAAAAGTCCGGGGAGTTTGTTTGCAAGGAAATATTCGCTCTTTAATACATAGTTGTGGTTCTTATCATCCACAAATTCCTCTGTTGCGGAAACACGGAAGTTGTCTGTTTCCTTGCCGTCAGTTCTTGACCAAGTAGCAAGAGTAGCCTCCTGATTTGCCACCTTGGTAGCACCGCCGCCTACAACGAGGTTTCCGCTGTGTACGCTCATGGACTTGGGGTTAAATGGCTTATCTGCCTCCACCCACTCGAAGAGTTCGGGGAAGATCTCACGATATATAGCCTCGGATTCATCTGGGATTGTGTCTATGTACTCCGCCATGGTAAGTGGATCAATACCCTGCGCTGCTCTTCGGGGATTTATGCAATAATCGAGAGCATAATTCCACATAGGGTTTGTTGCTGCATTGGAGTGGTCGTGAAAAGCCCAGGGGCGTGTGCAGTTTACAATGGTGTTGTCCATAAAGTCTATGTTACCTGCCCAGTTGGAGTTGTAACCAATCCACGCATTTACAATGATATTGTTGTGAATGTAGTTTCCCTGCTGACCTTCGTCCTGATATATGCCTGCGGCACCCGATACGATAAGGGGATTTGCGGGGCGGATATCATGGATATAATTTTCCTTGATTTCTGTTCCTCTGTAAAGTATGGAACCACCCTGATAGATTGCACCGTAGTCGCCTGTGTCACGCATTACATCGTAGAGTTCGTTCTTTTCTACCGTATGCAAACTTCCGTTTAACTGCAGAGCATTCTGACTGGAGTGAGTAACTACATTGTTACGAAATGTGTTGCCGCAACCCGAAAGGTAAACCGCACTTCTTGACGGATAGAGCTTGTTTACTCCTGTTATGTAGTTATCCTCTATTATGTTGCCGGATTTTGTAAGGTTATCGATATTTCCGCCCTGAATATATATTGCAGTAGCACCTATGGATGTAAATACACAACCCTTTATATCCATATTGTAGCTTGAATCGTTTAATACGCGCTTTGACTCAACTGTGGTAAGATTATGTGCTATGCTGTGGTCCGGATAAGGGTCAAAGCCGGTCTTTACATTTCCGCCCTCCTGCCAGTAGGAAAGTATATTGCCGTTAGAAAGTCCTGTTCCTGCAATGTCACTGAAGGTGCAGTTTATGAAATCTACATTTTTTACTTCTGCGGTGGAAACACCGTTCTGTCTTGACTGGGAAAATTCTATCCCGCTAAAAACAAGATTTTCCGCTTCTTTAACATACGCAAGATAACTTGTGGAATCGGCATTGGAATTTTTGCCAAGGACAGAAAGTTCAAGTTTGGCATTTGTTATGTCATAAGGTGGATAAAGATAGAGTTTCATTGCATCTCTGTCTATAGAAAATTCTCCCGGAACATCTATCTCCTCAAGCAGATTATATGCTTTCCATTTCTGCGAATGTTTTCCGCTGACAGCAAAAGTCTGACCAATCTGGTTGGGAACAACGGTGATGGTGTCGGCAGATGTATCTATCCTCTCAACGCCAATTGTTATGTACTGAAAGTCATATTGAGGCGATGCCGCTATCCACCAGCACTTGGGAGCGTTTACCCAGTTTTCGGGTTCGGCATCGGTGTAGTGGAATATTCTTCCCTCTTCGCCCGAAGGTACATTGGATGGTATGACATCCCATTTTGTATATGTGTTTCCGTTTGGCCATGTGGAGATATCTACCTCTTTATCATCTATAAAAAGTGTATTATATCCCCCGTTGTCTGTAAGACGATCGTTAAAGCAGACCTTTGTATTGGTGGTATCACATATATCTGCCTTTGTAAGTCCTGCCTTTGTTAAATCAAAGGCTATAACCTTGCCTTTGGCATTTTTGTGGACTCTTGTGAGTTCATCGGAAGTTATTTCACTTGTCATCTCAAGACTCAACTCCACAGAACCCTTGAACACAGGTTTTTCGCCCTCATATGCTCTGTAGACTATTGGATTTTCGGTTGTACCCGAATCCTCCGAGGTAAATGTTACACCCTTTGTAAGGCGGTATTCTCCGCCGCGAAATATTACTTCGGTTATGGTTATACCCTCTGCCTTTAATGACGCAACTCTCTGCCTTGCACCGTCAAGCGTGGCAAGGGGTGCGTCTATGGTACCCACAGCGGAATCATTGCCATTCGGGGCAACATAGAGCACATTTTCGGAAGCGAATACCGAAAATGAGAATGAGGGTATTAACATAATTGCGATAAGTAATATCGTAATAAGTCTATTTTTCATATTTTTCTCCATTTTATTCGCACAAGGGGACGGTTCTCTTGTGTCATTTGAATAAACACACGATGCTAAATACGTGAACACAAGAGAACCGTCCCCTTGTGTTATGGTGTTCTTGCTCTAACAATGCGGGAGAGACGCTTCACGGCACCTCCCCGCAATTTATATATAATATCTGATGTTATTGAATAGGTTCAATCGTAACAATGTGACTTACAGGCTGTGACATGGCTGCCGCCTGTCTTTCGTATGCGGCAACAGCCTCTTTATTCTCTGCATACAAGGGGTATGCAGTATCGAAATATCCCGAATATACCTTGTAGTTTGCATCTACCCAATCGCACATATCGTCAAAGGTCATACCGTCGTACACACCTTTGCGTTTCATTGCCGCTATGCAAAGTTCAACAACTCTCACCTGAGACTGCTTATCAAGGATTGCCATGTAGCCGTCTATTATAGCCTTAGCACTTATCTGTCCGGGGTTGAGCGAATTTGCCGCTATGTTAATACCGTCACTGAGTTCATCTGATGTATAGGTACCTATAACCACACCATCATATGATACATCGTAGTTTCCGGCGGAAAGTCCTGTAACCTTAACGATTTCGCGATTCATTTCATCGGTAAAATCTTTAAAGAGGTCGTATCTTTCCGTTACCTTTTTGTATCCTGCATTATCCACACCCATGGGGAGGGATTTTGCCTTGTATGTATAGGTTACGGTGCCGTCCTCTGCGATATCAAGACCTGTTGCACTTGCATTTTCCGCAGCAATGGTTTTGCCGTCTGCATCTATCTCAACAGATGCCACAAGGGCATCGTCGGCATAGATGGTCTTAATGATATTTGCCGCCATTACAAAGTGACCTGCTCTGTTGGGATGGAGTCTGTCATACTTGAGAAGTTCTTCCTCTGCATCGGATACATCCTCCATTACGGCAGAAGTTATATAGTTGTTGTCCACAACATCAAGGCCGTATTCTGACGCCACTTCCTTTACTGCCTGTGCCGCCTTTGCAAGTGCCTCGGAGTAGCCGGGACGTGTATCTGCGGCTGTTGACACACCGTTTGAAGCGGTAAGGTAACCCTCTCTGCTGTCATAGGTGGGCGGTGTCATAAGAGTGATATCTGTAATGCCGTCTGCCATAAGCCTTTCAACAAGTGTCACGAGATTTGCCTTGTAGGTTGCTACAGCGGCGTTCTTCTGCTCGTCGGAAGCAGAAGAACCTGTGGCATACAAGCCGTAGTTGGTATCATTTGTACCGAAGGCTATGTAAACCTTGGACGGATTTACCTTTGTTACATCGTCATTGTAACGGGCAAGCATCTTGGATACTGTATCACCGTCTATACCGCCATTTAATACCTCTATGCTCTTATCGGGATATCTTGTCTTTAAAAACGCATTTACATAGTTTATGTAGTTGCCGTCACGGGTAATTGAATCACCCAGGAAGATTAGTTTTTTTTTGCTTCCACTTCTTCTGCAAGAGGTGTTAAATCAGATTTCCATACGAAAATCTTAATTAAATTGTCTGTATTGATGTCCTTTGTGTAAATTGCTTCCGCACCGATGTTGTTTCCCTTGGAAAGCACTACGGGAACTTCCTCTGCCTGTACGAGTTTCTTGCCTGCTTCTGTGTATTCAGCAATATATACCTTTACACCGAATTCATCATTGGGTACATTCAATGCATCAAATGTAACCTTGCTGTTTGCGGTATCGAGTGCAATGTTTTCCACAGAAACCTTGTTGGAAACTGTAATCACCATACTCTTTGCCATGTCGTACTCTTCGTTGTAGGCAGCGATTACATACGTGCCCTCGGCAACATCTTCATCTACAGATACTGTAGCAACGGAAGTGTCTGCGCCTGTTGTTACAGTTATGCCATCTACAACATCTGTTTTGGTGGAATTAAGAGCAACCCATTCAAAATTCTGGTTAAGTGATACACCTTCCATGCCCA
Organism: Clostridia bacterium; assembly: GCA_045578205.1. Lineage (GTDB taxonomy): Bacteria > Bacillota > Clostridia > UMGS1810 > UMGS1810 > RGIG8748. Next base: position 10,929 of record JAZNJU010000159.1, read on the forward strand.
CCTGATTGAGTATAGCAGCTTCCACATCCATAGTGCCGCCTGCACGAACAGCAGAACTTTGTGCTGTTACATCTATGTCATAAGCGGTTTCTTCTGAAATATAGAAGGTTGATATATCGAAAGATATTGAAGAATTAGGTATAAGAGCAAGGGCTGAGTTGCTGCTGTATTTTGTATTGCCAAAGCCAAGACCTATTTTTACATATGTCTTAGCAGAGTCTTTTTCTCCATCATTAAGAGTGACTGTTCTTGTTATCTTCTTAGTTTCCCCTGCTGCAAGGTCATGTGCCGCTACTGTGTTGGCACCATTTATATAGGCATAAGAGTCTACAATAGCCGAAATAACCTTCGTATCTACAGTATCACTCGTATTGGTTACATCATAACTCATTACATAAGTCTTACCGCCTTCAAATGTACCTGTGGGATATGTCATCCATGCACCAATGTTAGGCTGGTCCTGAGCATTAAGATATGCACTGTTTAAAGTAGTATCCAATGCATTTGGAGCGGCAGATGTAATGTTAGGATATGCATAGGTTGTCTGGAATCCCAAGACGGAAGAGGGATTACAGGTATGCCCGAAATTATTGTATGCTGCACTTGTCGGCTTGATACCGGGTTCATAGTCCGTAGTATACTTATCTATGGTATCTACAGTAAATTCAAGACCTTTACGCATAACAGAACCATTTGTAGAGTTACTTGCAACTACCACATAGTTGCCTGCTGCAGCACTCTTGGATACATTTACTGTGTAGTTACCATTTTCGCCTACTGTTACGGTAATGCCGGAAGCAGGCTTTTTGCGTGTAGCAGCATCAAGTACTACATATTCTATTGTCTGGTTGAGGTCACCTGTAAGATTTGCACTGTTTACAACAGCGGCTTTTGCTTCAATGGTGCCCCCTGCATACACATTTGTGGAGGAAATTGCACTATTTACAATACCCTTTAAAGCGGGTTTTACAACACAGAGGCTATCCATATCCACAAGAATAGATGATCCTTCACGGAGGTCAAATCCTGTTTTATTATATTCGCTTCGTGTACATCCTACACCAAGACCTAAAATGAATTTTACACTTGATCCGGCGTCAACAGGAACTGTAGCCTCTGTTACAACGGTCTGCCATTCGGAGGAGGTAACATCCACGGCATATACAGTCTGTGCTTTCCAACCCCAACCTGCACCCATGGAACCATCTGCAAGACCGTATACAAGGTTTGGAGATTCACCGACTATACTGTCAGTATTCTTTTTAACCTTGAAAGTAATTATATATTTATCACTCTGTTTTATGCCTTTATCCGTAAGATTCCATATCATACCGCCTGCAGGAGTATCAATAGATGTGGGTATTACAGTCTGTGTTCCGGCTTGAAAACTGTAAATGTTGCCTGTGGTGTTGGTAAATGTCACACCATAACCAGCATTGTTTATGCTGCCTACACCTGATACAAGGCTTGCCTCTACTTCGAGGTCTTCAGTATCACTGTAATCTTCACTCTTAATGGTAAGGGTTACAGGTGCCTGAAGAAGGTTCTCGGTTTTGTCTGTATTGTAAGCAGATGAACGAGCGAGAACAACATAGTTACCGTCTGCAACGCTGTCGCCAACTGCTACTTCATAAGCACCGTCTTCGCCCGGAGTAACAGTAAAGCCTTCTGCTATAACGCCACTTTCATCTGTTACGAAATATGTCATTGTCTGGTCGAGATTTCCCTTTTCACCAAGTTGGTTTACAATTTTTGCATTTCCTGTGACGGTGGATCCGGGCAGTGTCTTGGTGGAAGAAAGCGTGTTTTCAATATCATAAGCTGTTTCTTCAGCAAAATATATATTTGCATAGTCATACACGATTTCCGAATTGGGAACAAAGGCAAGGTCTTCTCTGGTCTTAAACCAGTTGTGAGTATTGCTTATACCAAGACCGATTCTAAGATATGTTTTGGTTGTCTGAGTATCAGTAGAGGCAAGAGTTATTGTTCTAACCAAAGTTTGCTGTTCTGAGCCTGTAATAACATCTGTGAATACATTGTTTTTGCTCATTGCACCCGTACCGTCTACGATAGAGGAAACCACCGTAGCATCTACGCTTGGGTTGTTATTGCGAACCTTATAGGAAAGTACATAACTCTTTCCTGCTGTAAGCGTACCCGATGTAATGCTAAACATAGCACCAAGACATGGGGTATTTAACTGGGACTGGAATATTCCCTGTTCATTGGTGTCAAGTGCGCTTGGAGCAGTCACAGTAACATATGGATAGCTGGGGGAATTCTTGGTTACATCAATACCCAGAATACCATCGTCCCAACTGGCAATAGTTGCTAAATTTGCCGGCTTTGTTGCGGGATCGGGAACATAGTCCGAAGTATCTATTGTTTCAAATTCGTCCGCAGACACGCTCATTGCCGGTACCATAACAAGTCCTGCTACAAGAAGGACAGTTAAGAAAACCGATAAAATTCTTTTAATCATTTAAGATCTCTCCTCATAAATAATATTTATTTAACAGCCGATTGTAAAAGTGTTTAGTTGATTGCCATTTTGTAGGGGACGGCTGACTGTGTAAAAAGTCATATGTTTATGTTTTTGTGCTCACCATATCGTGGGGACGGAGCTGTTTTGGCATGAAAATCTTCGATTTTAACGCCAAAAGGCTTCGCCTTTCAGCAGCCGTCCCCGAATGGTTACGCACAAAGGTTAGTTTTCACACAGTCTGTCGCCCCTAAGGACACGTCCCCAAATGGCAATCACACACTTTTTCAATCACCTGAAATATTAATTAAACTTTACATCTTTAAAGTATACCGCATCACCGGTATCGATGAGAGACAAGGTGTTAAGGATTGTTGCTGCCGCCTGCAGGTGCGAAGCCTGGTTTGCAGAGTTTATGGAGCCTTCGTCGGTTATAACAACTGCACCGCCGTTGAAGAGGTCAATCATATGCTGTACGCCTATTTCACCCAGTACATCGGTAAGGGCTATCATAAGGTGACCGTTTTTCATATACGGGGTCTGCTTACTTACCTTGGATGCGCCGTCTGCGGTGTAATTAACTGCACCGTTTGTAAATGCAAAGGACTTACCTCTTATGGTAAAGGATGCAATTTCTCCGTTTATGCTTGCGTTGCCGCCAAAGATTGCTGCCGCTGCCTTTGCGGGAAGCATTACATATCCATTCACAAGTTCGGGTGCTGCATAGGAAGCATCAAATATGCCATCCTCAGTAACAATCTTGGTTTCACCGGGCTTTAGTATCTTAACACCCGATATGGCAGTACCCGGCATGGAGGTTGCTATGTAGTCAAGTACTCCCCTTGCACTGTTGTATTCAAGCAGTGTAAGAAGTCTATCAAAGTGAGCCTGATCGGGAATGGCTGCCGTTGTCTTGGATATCACTACGTTATCGCCATCGGTCGGTGCCGTAAAGGCAAATTCCATCTGCTGACCTGTCTGAGCTGTGGTTGTAACATCAGAATATGCAAACACGGTTTCTCCGTCTATTATTGCAAGTACTGTGCAACCTAAGGATGTATTTATTACACCGTAGCGCACGGTATGCTTTTTACCATCGAGGATGTTAATACCCTCTTTTACAGCCACAATGGCGCTCTTGCTTCCATCGGTTTTCTGAAGCTCTATCATGTTCGGTTTTACTACCATGTAGTAACCGTTATTGGAGCCTTTGTACTGCTGGGTTACAACGTCCTTGTTAAGACCTATGGGTATCCATGTTGCACCTGTACCTGTGAGTGTAACATCAAAGCAGTACAGAACTGTACCCGACATCTGTCCCAATCCCTTGGTACCGACTACACTTCCTATGTTGGAATTGGCTATAGTACCGTTTTCGGAAAGCGCCTTGTCGTTCCAATAGCCTTTTGTAAGATAGCTTCCCAAATCTACATAACCCTTATTTATAAGAGTTTTGTCGTTGTAGTAATCTGCAATAAACTGAGTTCTTACATCAAGTGCTGACTGTGTGTACTGACCTATGGGGAGCTTAATAAGACTTTTTGTTACATCTATATAATTTCTTATAAAGCCTGCTGTGCCTATCTTGTATGTACCGGGAGTTGTTCCCTCTACTGAAAATTCTATATTATTCTGTGATGCCGTAACAGTACTGCTAAATGCATCTGTATCAAGCTCATTGTACATATTGGTCGAGAACTGATGAATACCGCCCACATTTTGCCACTGTGCCGTATGTCTTCTGGAGGTATTCATGGCAGTTACTCTCCAGTAGTATGTAGCACCTGCATCAAGGTCGCCCAAAAGTGCGTAGTTGTAGGGATGTACCTTGTCGTATATTACATTATTAAAGCCAATGTCCGTTGCAACCTCTACTCTGTAGCGATTTGCACCAAAGGGTTCCTGCCAGTGAAGCTCTACCTTGTCGGAGGATATGGTTGAATTCTTCTGTGGCCAGAGGATACGGAAGGGTGAATCGTCGCCGTTGAAGTGGAAGTCACTTTGTGCACCGATGGATTCTATATCAAAGGTATCGTTAAGAACTCCCGGAAGCTCCTTGGCAAGAGCTGAATCGCTCTTTAAGCGGAAGTCCATATCGGCAGGATTTACAAAATCATCTGTTGAAGGCACCTGAACATTATGTTCAAATGTGGCATACTTTTCGTCCTGTGAAGCAATCTTTATGGGAGCATCACCTACTATGAGGTTATCTGTAATTCGGTTCCAGGATTTTATGTTTTTGTGGGTTCTTGCCCACTCGCCAAGTTCGGGATATCTGGAAAAATACAAATCCTTATCCTTGATTGATGCAATTTCCTCGTCAACAGTAGCATAGTAGGTGGTGTGGTTTACATCCCCCTCACTCCATGCTGTGTTGTGGAAGTTCATAGAATAGTTTAATGCATCAACAATGGTGTTGTTTCTTACCGTCATCTGACCTGCACCGTTGTTGTTGTAGGCGGTGGAAACGCCGTGGATAATGTTCTGCTCAACGGTGTTACCAAGTTGGGTATCGTCCATATAGATACCTACCGTACCCGATACAAGAAGGGGGTCTGTCGGCGCAATATCATAGAGGAAGTTTCTGCGGACTGCCGAGCCTCTGTACAGGTGCTGTCTGCCCTGATAGATAGCCGCCGCATCGCCTACATCTCGTATAACATCGTATACCTCGTTCTGCTCTACAATGTGGTCGTTACCAACCATAGTTATAGCATGCTGACGGACATGGGTGATTGTGTTCTGCCTTACGGTAATTCCCACACCTGCAATATATACCGCCGCAAACAGATATCTGTTTGATGACGAATAGAAGTAGCAATCTTCTATTACATTGTTTGACGGTGTAAGGGTATCTACATTACCGCCCAGAAGCCATATGGACGAAACACCCATATTGTCGAACACACAACCCTTTATGTCCATATCGTAGGAGGCATCGTTTTTCATACGCTTTCCGCCAAAAAGGTCATAGGTAACAGGTGTATTGTCGGAGGTACCTGTGTTTTGTAATCCATATGCAGCACAATCCCTGAAAGTACAACCCAAAAAGTCTATGTTGCGTACATTGGTAACACGGACACCTGAATTTCTGGACTGGGAGAATTCTATATCCTTAAACACTACATCTGTTGTGTTGGAGCAACATACAATATACTGGTCTGCGGTGGAAATTTCAACCTTGGAATTTGCCAGTGTGTGCGGAGGATACATATAGAGCGTCATAGAGTCACGGTCTATATAGTACTCACCGGGAATATCCAGTTCTTCCAGAAGGTTAAATGCTTTCCATCTCTTGGAATACGGGTTATAGAACACCTGAACGGACTTGGCTGGCATATATATTACCTTTTCCTTGGGGTCTATTCTTTCAGGTGTTATGGTGGTATAACTGAAATCGTAATATGAGAACGAGCCTATCCACCAGTTTTTTGCATTTACCCATCTTTCAGGATCACTCTCTGTGTAAGTAAACGAGTAGTCGCTTAAGGTCTTACCCCACGTGGTATATCTTCTGCCGTTGGGCCACTGGGCGATATCAAGTTCCCTGCCGTCCACAAACACAACATTGTAGTCGCCTTTCAAACTTTTGTCCCATGCAAAATTCTCTATACCGTTTGCCCATGAGGTATCAAATATATCATTTTCTGTAAAACCCTGTTCCTTGAGGTCTACCGAAATCAACTTACCCTTTGCCTTATCGTGCATTCTCGCAAGCGTTTCCTCATCGGTAACCTGTGTTGCTTTTGTCACATCTACAATCTTAGAACCTTTAAAAGCAACCTTTTCCCCTTCGTATGCTCTGTATACTATAGGGTTTTCGGGGGTACCGGAGTCAAGTTCCGTCATACGGGCATTGTAAACACGGTAGTCTCCCTCGCGGAATATGACCTCTGTTACCTTAATCCCCTGAGCCTTTAAATCTCTTACTCTTTGCACCGCACCCTCAAAGGTCTTAAGCGGTGATTCCTCGCTGCCCAAAGCGGAATCGTCACCGTCTGTGGCAACATACAGAACTACACTCTGAGAAGCAAAGGCTGTGGGAACAATCCCGAAAACAAGGAGTATAGCAAGAGCCAA
>JAZNJU010000160.1:0-17059 GCA_045578205.1 Clostridia bacterium
TGCTAATATCGGAATATGTTTTTTGTTGGTTTTTTCCCACACTACTTCGTCAAAATGCTCGTAAATACCTCGTATGTACTTGCGCTTTTTCCTTGTATTGAGCGAAAAAACCCAACAAAAAATTCGAAGAACCCCCAAAACTAAAAATCAGAATTTCCCAAGGCGGAAGGGCGAAGAAATACGAGGTATTTTGAACCCGACAACAAAGGGAAAAATGATTTTTCGCTTTGGGGGCATGTTCAGTTATTAACACAACTGCTTTCGCCTTCGGGTACCCCAAATCAAGGCATAAAGCCTTGATTTGGCTCAGTTTGCTCATTCTGACTCTTTTTTTCTATTCCCAAGGGTTTGTAAAAAGGGTTTGCAAAAAAATCATACGATTTTTTACAAACCCTTGCTTTTTGAAATATTTCATTACAATCCAAACGATTCTGCAAGATTTACAACTTCCAATGTCTGATCGGGTCCAAGACCCTTGACCGTTCCTTTGGAGGCGATAATCTTCGATATCTCCAAAAGGTGGCATTGTTTAATCTTTTCGCCCGGGAGTATAATGGGCACTTCGTCGGGCATACGGTAGATAATTCTTTTGTTTATTCTTTCCAGAGCGTATTCCGCCTTTAAAAATTCTCCCGATGAGTTAAAGGCTTTTTCAGGGGTGAGGCGCATATCCAGGTCTTCTGGGAGACAGTGCTCAACCACATCTTCAACCACAACTTTTTTCGCAGTTGTTGTCTTGGAAAGAGAAACAAGGGAATTGAAGAGTTTGCGTATTTCGTGGACGGAGTTGTAGATATTCACAAGACATACGACATTGCTTTCGTTTGCAGACTCCACTTCGATATCCGCTTTCCTGCGCAGGAAATCTGCAGCCGAGTAGCCGTCGATTTTGGCGTAGGAAAAGTTCAAGACAATTCTTGCAGGGTCTATGTCGTAGATGCTGTCTGTTCCCGAAAGTTCTGCTCCGAGCCAGCGAATGGGCGTGTTTTCGGTTATGAATTTCCGTACCTTTTCTGTTTCTGCAAATATTTTTTCAAAAAGGTCTTCATTTTGGAACGCATAGTACACAGCATTTTCCAGAGTGCACAAAAGGGCAGGGGAAGCGGAGGATGTTTCATACATTCTCACAAGGTCTGTTATCCTCTGGAAATCTATGTCGGGGTCTGCAATGTGCAAAAGAGCACCGCCTCCGAATGAACCAAGCGATTTGTGAACGCTGTGAACACTCACATCGGCACCGAGTTTAACGGCGGGTTTCGGCATTCCGGAGCAGAAACCAAAGTGTGCTCCGAGTGCTTCGTCCACAAGAAGTTTCATATTGTTGTTGTGGCATATTCTTGCAATAGCCTTGATGTCGGACACAACTGCGTAGTATGTAGGGGAGGTCACAATAACCGCCTTTGCATCTTTGTTGGATATTATCACTCTCTCAAGAGCGTCAACATCCACACCGCCGCTCAGACCGTACTGGTAGTTGTAGGACCTTTTTACAAAAACAGGTTCAACACCGAGTATGATTAAGGCATTCACAATGCTTCTGTGACACTCTCTGTCCACAATAACCTTATCTCCGCGCTTTGCGTAGGCGCCTATCATGGCATATATTCCGCCTGTGGCACCGTTTCTAAGGTACATACTTCGGCATGTTCCGTATTTCTTTGTTATTTCGTCTTCGCTCACAGCGGTGAGTTCCCTTATGTTCAGGGCATCTCCGTCTTTGGACGAGCCGTAAAGGTCAAGCATACTCAAGGATTTTGTCCTCATAGTCACTTTGCCCTTGTGCCCCGGAGCGTTAAAAGGTATCCGTTGCATTTTGGCATATTTATATAAACCGTCAAATATCGGTGATTTCATGTTATATTTCCTCTCTAACTGTATATTCCTTTCACAGATACTTCTCCCGAATTGACACAGATTATCTTGCCATCTGTTTCCACTTCCATTGAGCCGTCGGGGAGTATATCTTTGCATATTCCTTTTGTTTCTTTTCCGCCAAAGCAAAGGGTTACTTCCCTTCCAAGATTTATGCACAGTTTTTTGTAGTCTTCAAGAATTTGTGCGTGGCTTTGGGCTGAGTATATTCTGTCCGCCTCTTCCAGAACTTTTTTCAGGATGGCGTTTTCGTCTACCTTTTTTCCGCAAATTTTAAACAAAGAACTTGCGTAGGGCAGATTATCCGAAAAAGTGTTGTTGGCATTTATGCCTATTCCCACGTGAATTTGGTTTATCTTGCCGTCGGAAACGTAGTTTTTGGTGAGTATTCCGCAAAGTTTCTTCCCGTCCGATACTATGTCGTTGGGCCACTTTATTTTGCAGGGGACATATTCACTGAGAACATTGCACACAGCCAGAGCGCAAACTGACGTTATGAAAGGAACATCAAAATCCCTGCGTGTGTGTTCCATGGCAAAGGTAAAGTATATTCCTCCGTCAGCGCTTTCCCAGTTACGTCCCATACGGCCTGTTCCGTCGCTTTGGCGTGAACACACCACGGTAAGTCCGTTTTGAAAGTCCAGAGTGCGGATTTTGTCAAACGTGGATGTGAGTGAGTCAAAATAAACCACCTTTGAGCCAATTACACCGGATGTGCGTATTTTTTCTGTTTCTTCACGGCACAGTTTACGGTACATACTTTTCCACCCTTGCATAAATCTCGTTTTTTTCAATTTCTATAATGCCGTAACTTTCCGTGCTGCCCGGATTCAGAACAGTCAATCCGTCGGCATCTTCCGCAAGTGCCTTGTGGGTATGCCCGAACAGCACGACATCGGCACCCAGTTCGCGTGCTTTGTACGTTATGGGCAAAAGGGAGGTTTTAACATTGTATTTATGCCCGTGGCATATGAAAAACTTTTTTTCGCCCAGAGTTACAATTCTCTCCAAGGGGTACTCTTTGTCAAAGTAGTCGTTATTGCCCTTTACAGAGGCAATGACCTTGGCAGGGAAGAGTGCTTCAAGCCGTCTGCAGTCATCCGCCATATCGCCCAGATGGAAAGTGTAATCGGGATTTATACGCTTTATGAGGGACACAGCATTTTCAATTTTTCCGTGGGTGTCGCTGATAACGAGTATTTTCAAAAAAACCGCCCCCTCTCTTAACACTAACTCTGTTATTATACTATATGACGTCCCAAAATGCAACACTTTTGTAACAATTTGATATCCGTATTCCGTTTTTCTGCTCACATCTGCCAAAAAAAAGGAGTATTTTTGTATATTTATAACAAAGTTTTAAAAAAAGTGCCAAAATCGAAAAAAATCGAAAAAAAGTTTTCAAAAACTATTGCATAATTGTTAAAAATGAGTTAGAATGTATCTATAAGTGGCACAAAGTGGAGCAAAAGGGTAACTAAGTGTCATTTTTCAGTGTCCAGTGACACGTTTGTTCAAAATATGTACGGAAAGGAAGTGATATCATGTTTAGCGGTGAGTTCGAGCATAGTCTGGATGCCAAGGGAAGAGTTATAATCCCGTCCAAAATGCGTGAACAACTCGGTGATGTTTTCTACATTACCAAAGGAATAGAACACAATCTCCTCGTATTCAGCCGTGAGGGTTGGGATGAGTTTTATGCTAAACTGAATACACTTCCCGTTACAAACCGAAATGCACGCGGATTCAAGAGACTTTTCCTTTCGGGTGCTGTGGAGTGCGAAGCCAACGCGCAGGGCAGAGTTCTTATACCCGCAACCCTCAGGGAATACGCAAGCATAGATAAAGATGTAACAATTATAGGAAACGGCAACAACGTGGAAATCTGGGATACAAACACCTGGAAAGAGTACATGGATGTGCTGGATGCAGATGCTATCGCCCAGGGACTTGATGAGGTAGGCATATCAATATGATGAGGTGCTCATAATGGAGTTTAAGCATATATCCGTACTTTTAAGCGAGTCGGTGGAATCCCTCGGCATAAAACCCGACGGCATCTATGTGGACGGCACCATGGGTGGCGGAGGTCACAGCGAAGCAATAGTGACTAAACTTTCTCCCGTAGGCAGGCTCATCGGCATCGACCGTGACACCGAGGCTCTGAGAGCGGCAAAGAAAAGACTGGAAAATTTCCGGAATGTAACCTACGCTCACAATAATTACAAAAATATCAAAGATGTTCTTAACGAAAACGGCATAGAAAAAATAGACGGCGCGGTGCTTGACCTTGGAGTTTCGTCCTATCAACTGGACTGCAGGGAAAGAGGTTTTTCCTATATGGAAGATGCTCCTCTTGACATGAGGATGAACAGGGAGGACACCAAAAGCGCCTACGATGTAATAAATACATATTCCGAAAGCGAACTTGTCAAAATTTTCTACGATTACGGTGAGGAACGTTTTTCGAAAAAAGTGGCATCCATAATAGCCGACAGGCGAAAGGACAAGCCCATAGAAACAACACTGGAACTTGTGGACATAATAAAGGCGGCAATCCCCGAAAGGTTCCGTCAAAAAGGTTCGCACCCCGCCAAAAGAGTTTTTCAGGCGGTGCGCATAGAGGTAAACGGCGAACTTGCCGATTTGAGAAATGCTCTGGATGGCTTTTTTGATTCTTTGGCACCGGGCGGAAGACTTGCGGTAATCACATTCCATTCTCTGGAAGACAGAATAGTAAAAACCGCATTCAATGATTACGCAACAGGTTGCACCTGCCCTAAGGATTTTCCTATCTGCGTTTGCGGAAAGAAACCCCGAGGAAAGGTAATAACAAGAAAGCCCACACTCCCGTCGGATGAGGAGTGCGAAATGAATAAACGCTCAAAGAGTGCAAAACTCAGAGTGGTGGAAAAACTATAATTCAAAGGGAGGCGCTCAACGTGGACAGACTTTACACAGGCACAAGTGCATACAAACTGGAAACATACGAAAACTACACAAAAAAGAGCGAAGAAAAGTCCGCTGAGCGCAAAAATAACGCCAGACGGGAACATGCGGCTTTTTGCAGACTGGCAGTACTTCTTGTAATAGGTGTTTTCGTTGCCGCATCTGCAATAATTTACGTAAACGTAATGATGCTCCGCGCAACAAGTGAGATAGACAAACTGGAAACAAAACTTGCTCTGGCGGTGGACAAGAACAATCAGAAAGAAATGGAAATAAACAAAAACCTTGACCTTAAGGTAATTGAGAAGAAAGCAATCGAAGAACTGGGTATGCAAAAACCCGATAACAGCCAGATAGTGTATATAAATGTAAAGAAAGGAACACACTCACAGACAGTAAATCCCAAAGGAGAAAAAAAGAACGTTTTTTCTTTGCTTAAGTCAGCAGTGGGCAGTTTGCAGGAATATTTCGGCTGAGTTCATAATATAAGTAAGTATCTCAGTTTGAGGAGATTTTTATATGGTAGAATTGAAATACAATGTTAAAAAACGTTCTCCTTATATAACACTTGTTTCCGTAATAGTGTTTTTTGCACTTTCAATGCGCCTTGCGTATTGGCAGTTTATACAAGGAGCAGAATTAAAATCGAGCGCCATTCAACAGCAGACGCTCGATTCTGTCGTTTCATCCAAAAGAGGAATGATAGTAGACCGAAATGGTAAAATACTTGCCCAAAGTATATCGGTGCAGACTGTCACCGTAACTCCTGCGGAAGTGAAGGCGAGCAAAAAGGCTGACGAAATTGCCGAAACTCTGGCGCAGATACTTGGGCAGGATAAAGAAAAGATTAAGACAATTATAACCAAAAACACATCCTATGAGGTTGTTGCCAGAAAGATAGACAATGCAACTGCAGAAAAAATACGAAAAGCAAACTTAAAAGGTATTTATCTTGTGGAAGACAGCAAGAGAACGTATCCCTACGGTTCTCTGGCATCGCACGTTATTGGTTTTGTGGGAACTGACAACCAGGGTCTTGACGGCATAGAAATGGTTTACGACAAATATCTCAAGGGCGTTCCCGGACGTATGATAAGTTCAAAAAGTGCCTCCGGAACAGAAATGCCTTTCCAGGAGGAAAAATACATAAATCCCGAAAACGGTGCTAACCTTGTCCTTACCATAGACGAGGTTATTCAGCATTTTGTGGAAGAGGAGTTAAAACAGGCTGTGGCGGATTACGATGTGAGAAACGGCGCTGCCTGTATAATCATGAACGCCAAAACAGGTGAAATTCTGGCAATGGCAACATATCCTGACTATGACCTCAATGCACCTTTCACACTGCCCGAGGAAATAGAAAAGGAATTAAAAGACGCATATCTTGCCACCGGGGAAAGCAGTACCGATTCCAAGGAGTACAAAGATCTCTATAACGAACGCCTTTCCCGATTGTGGCGTAACAAGGCGGTAGTGGACAGTTACGAACCCGGTTCCACATTCAAGCCCTTTACTGCGGCAATGGCACTTGAGGAAGATTTGGTGAGCACCAACGAACTGTTTTCTTGCAGCGGCGGACTTCAGGTAGAAAACTACTACATACGCTGTTGGAAAGACGGCGGTCACGGAAGTCTCAGTTTTGCAGGCGGTTTTGAAAACTCCTGTAACCCTGTGTTTATGAATCTGGGATCAAGAGTTGGTCCTGCCAAATTTATGGAGTACTACAAAAAGTTTGGTTTCATGGAAGCCACGGGATTTGACCTGCCCGGAGAAGCAAGCGGAACATTCCACAGACTTGAGAATTTCAACGATGTTGAAATTGCCACAAGTTCTTTCGGACAGAGTTTCATAGTTACCCCTCTGCAACTTATCACCGCATATACTGCAATTACAAACGGGGGTACTATGGTGCGCCCTCATATTGCAAAAGAACTTGTAGATGATGAAGGAAATGTTATAAAGAAGTTTGAACCGGAAATAATAAGGCAGGCAATAAGCAAAGAAACTGCCGATACCATAAGAGACATTATGGAGGGCGTTGTTGAGAACGGAACTTCCAAAAACGCATACATAAGAGGATACAGACTTGCGGGAAAAACAGGAACCAGTGAGAAACTGCCCAGAGGAAACGGCAAATATGTAGCATCATTTGTAGGGTTTGCACCTGCAAACGACCCTGAAATAATAGGCCTTGTAATGTTGGATGAACCCATGGGTCCGAGCCACATGGGCGGAGCCATTGCGGCACCTACATTCAAGAAGATATTCGACGAAGTTTTGAGATATATGGACATAGAACCTCAGTACACAGAGGAAGATTTACTCATAAAAGACAAGACAGTTCCCAATGTTCAGGGACTTTCTGTAAACGAACTTGCAAAAGCCTTTGACGGAACAGGACTCAAATACAACATTTTGGGTGCGGGAGACACAGTTGTTGACCAGGTTCCCAAGGGCGGTGCCACACTTCCCGACGGTTCAACCGTTGCTATCTATACCGAGGCACAGGAAGCAGAAACCGTGGAAGTTCCCGATGTAAAGGGAATGACTGCATCTCAGGCAAATGCAGCCCTTACCAATGTCGGTCTTAATATGAAGATTGTCGGCGCAGCAGAGTCGGGGCAGGGCGGAGAAGTCATATCCGCGCAATCTCCCGAGGCAGGCGCACAGATAAAGCGTGGGTCTGCGGTCAGCGTGGAATTCAGTTTCTCCAATGTACATTAAAATGCAAAGAGGGTATTTGAATGTATCTTAATGAATTAATAAAAAATGTTGAAGTTCTTGAAATAAAGGGAAGCGGAAACCCGGACATAAACGGAGTTTTCTACAACTCCCAAAAAGTATGTGACGGGGGTCTTTTTGTGGCTATTGAGGGCTATAAAACCGACGGTCACAACTACATTTCCGATGCGGTAAAAAGAGGCGCAAAAGCAGTTGTATGTACCCGATTTACCGATGAAACCGACGCAATTCAGATAAGAGTGAAAGATTCGCGCATTGCGGAGGCGGTAATCTGTGCTGAATTTTTCGCAAATCCCTCAAAAAAATTCAAACTGATAGGAGTTACGGGAACAAACGGAAAAACAACAGTAACATATCTTGTAAAGCACATTTTGGATGCTCTTGGCTACACAACGGGTCTTATAGGTACTAATCAGAATATGATAGGCAGTTCGGTGCTTGAAACAGGAAGAACCACTCCCGATGCCTTTGAACTCCAGGAACTTTTTTCCAAAATGGCAGACTTCGGTGCGGATTTTGTCATAATGGAAGTTTCTTCCCACGCTCTGTATCTTAACCGCGTGTACGGTTGTGAATTTGAAGTGGGCGCTTTTACAAACCTTACCCAGGACCATCTGGATTTTCACGGAAATATGCAGGAATATGCCCGTGCAAAGTCTTTACTTTTTAACATAAGCAAAAACGCCGTAATAAATACCGATGATGCTTTTGGTGTCCAAATGGCAAAAACTGCTCCTTGTTCTGTCACAAGTTACGGTACAAAAGATGCCGTAATCTGTGCAGAGAATGTAACACTCAATCAAAACGGTGTTGAATTCAATATGGGAGATGAGAAGTTTTCTCTAGGTATTCCCGGAGAATTTTCGGTGTACAATGCTCTCTGTGCCATCGGTATATGCACAAGCCTTGGAATAGATATGAAAGATATTGCGAGAGTTCTTCCCCATGCAAAAGGTGTTAAAGGCAGGGCGGAAGTAGTGGATGTGGGCGACAAAAACTACACAGTAATGATAGACTATGCCCACACACCCGACGGTATAGAAAACATACTCAAAACCGCCAAGGGTTTTGCAAAAGGAAGAGTTGTTGTTCTCTTCGGATGCGGAGGCGACAGGGATAATACAAAACGCCCCATAATGGGTTCTGTTGCGGGCACGTTGGCAGATTTTTGCATAGTTACAAGCGACAATCCCAGAACAGAAAACCCCTCCGCCATAATTAAAATGGTGGAAGAGGGAGTAAAGAAAGTAACAGACAACTATGTGGTTATAGAAAGCAGATACGATGCAATACGCTACGCTCTGGAAAACGCTCTGGACGGAGATGTGATAATCCTTGCGGGCAAAGGCCACGAAACATATCAGATTTTAAACACAGGAACCATACATTTCGATGAACGGGAAGTAATACGGGAGATACTCGGCTTGGAGGAATAGGCTTGGAAAAATTATTTTTGACAATAATAATCTCTTCATTTTTAATATCGGCACTTGCGGGTCCTTGCATCATACCCATTCTGACGAGGCTGAAATTCGGTCAGCAGATAAGGGAAATAGGCCCCAGTTGGCACAAAAAGAAAAACGGAACACCCACAATGGGCGGATTTATTTTCATTATTTCCGTAATTTTGGTAACATTAATATTCATAAGACAGAAAACCGCTCTTCTGCTCCTATTGTTCTCACTGCTTTTTGGTGCGGTTGGTTTTATTGACGATTTTATCAAGGTAATATTAAAAAGAAATCTGGGACTTACTGAAAAACAAAAATCTCTTTTGCAGATAGTTGTGGCTCTCGCTTTCATATTCACTGTTATTCAATTTAATATATCGGGAACTTCTGTAGTTATTCCCTTTACAAAAAAAGAAGCGGTTTTCCCGATTGTACTCTATGTTCTTTTTACACTTTTTGTAATAGTGGGAACGACCAACAGTGTAAACCTTACCGACGGTGTTGACGGTCTTGCAACCTCTGTGACCGTGGTGGTATGTCTGTTTTTTGCACTTGTGGCATACAGAAGCGATAACACGGCAGTTGCAGGTTTTCTTCTTGCAAATGCTTCTGCTCTTTTAGGATTTTTGATTTTCAACCGCCACCCTGCAAAGGTGTTTATGGGAGACACAGGCTCGCTGTATCTTGGAGGAGTTGTGTGCTTTAGTGCAATACTTCTCAAAAACCCCATAATACTTATTTTAGCAGGCGGGGTGTATGTCATAGAAACTCTTTCTGTAATAATTCAGGTTGCATCTTTTAAACTAACGGGAAAAAGAGTTTTCAAAATGAGCCCGTTGCACCATCATTTTGAAATGTCGGGATGGTCCGAAAGGAAGATTGTAACGGTTGCAACAGTTACAACAATTTTTCTTTGTATTGTTTCGTATTTTATATGTATGTAATTTTTAAGGCATACGGGGTTAAGGAGGAGTAAACGTGTCGCTTAAGTCAAAACTCGGCATCAGAGAAAACAAAAAAGAATCCGATCTAAAAAGCGTCGACTACTCCCTGGTAGTCATCATATGTATGCTTCTGGCATTTGGACTCATCATGGTTTTCAGTGCCAGCAGTGCCAATGCACACTATGTCCACGGAGATGCCACATACTTTTTCAAAAGGCAACTTATCTGGGCAGTGGTGGGTGTTGTTGTTATGTGGCTCGTTTCCAGATTTCCATACAAAAAACTGGAAAGATATGCAAATCTTCTGTTTACCGTTACAATCGTTATGCTTCTTCTTGTACCTGTCATTGGTATTGAGGTAAACGGAGCGAGAAGATGGCTCGGTTTCGGAAGTCTTACATTTCAGCCATCGGAATTTGCAAAAATCACACTTGTTCTTTTCCTTGCCAAGAGCCTTGTAAATAATCCCCACAGAATAGAAAGTCTCGTGGACGGTTATATACGCTATGTGGGAATAATAGGAATCGTGGCAGGTATTGTCCTTATACAGCCTCACATGAGCGGTGCTATGATTATAGCAATTTCAGGTTGTATTGTCCTTTTTGCGGCAGGTTTCAAGTTGCGTTACTTCGGAGTAAGTTTCCTGGGTGCGCTTCCTCTTGTGTACACACTCATTATGACATCGGAATACCGCAGAAAGAGGTTTACATCTTTCCTTGACCCGTTCAAGGACAAAATGGACGAAAGTTGGCAGATAGTTCAGTCCCTCTATGCCATCGCCTCAGGCGGTCTTTACGGTATGGGTCTGGGACAGAGCAGACAAAAGTATCTTTACATTCCCGAACCGCAGAACGATTTTATATTTGCCGTTATATGCGAAGAACTGGGATTTCTCGGTGCCATTTTTGTAATGTTTCTTTTTGCTCTTCTCATATGGAAAGGAATAATGATAGCAAAAAAAGCACCCGACGAATTTTCTGCTCTCACCGCAACGGGAATTACGGCAATTATAGCGGTTCAGGTTCTTATGAATATAGCCGTTGTAACTTCTTCCATGCCTGTTACCGGTGTTACACTGCCGTTTTTCAGTTACGGAGGAACATCGCTTGTTATTTTGCTCATAGGAATGGGGATTTTGCTCAATATATCGCGTCATGTAGATAAATGAGGTGTTAAGTTTGAAAATTCTTTTATCCGGCGGAGGAACAGCAGGGCACATTAACCCTGCAGTAGCCATAGCAAAGTATGCTCTGGAGCAGGACAAAAGCACTGAGGTACTGTTTGTAGGCACAAAAAAAGGTCTTGAAAGAACGCTTGTTCCAAAAGAGGGCTTCAATATAAAATTTGTAAATGTGGAGGGACTTGGTACCAGACTGTCGCTCAAAAATATGATTTCGGGTGCAAAACTTGCAGTCGCAGTTGCAAAATCCATTGCAATAATGAAGAAATTCAAACCCGACGTTGTGGTGGGCACGGGCGGATACGTGTGTGTATCTTCCGTTATTGCCGCAAAAATTCTGGGCATACCGTCTGTTGTTCACGAGCAGAATGTCTTTCCCGGAACTGCGGTGAAATTTTTGGCAGGCAAGTGCAATTCAACTCTCATAAGTTTTGAGGAGAGCCGAAAGTATCTTCCGAAAAATCTTGATATCCGCCTTACGGGAAACCCCATACGTCCCGACATTTTGAAGCATACATCATCCCAAGCAAAAGAAAAACTCGGAATTTCGGGCAAAAAAGCCATTCTGGTATTTGGCGGAAGTCTGGGTGCACTTAAGATAAACGATGTTATGGTGGATTTCATAGAGCGAAACCCCGACATGGAAAACTGTGTCATATACTTTGCCACGGGCAAGAGAGATTTTGACCGTGTATCAGGGAAGATAAAGGAAAGAAATATTAAACTTGGAGAAAACATAAAGGTACTAAGTTACATAGACAATATGGATTTGTATATGAACGCCGCAGATTTGGTTGTGAGCCGTTCGGGAGCAATAACCCTTGCGGAAATCTGCGCGCTCGGTAAACCATCGGTGCTCATCCCGTCTCCCAATGTTACAAACAACCATCAGGAGTACAATGCACGGGCACTTTCCGACGTGGGTGCGGCGATTACAATAACAGAAAATGAATTCGATGTGAATTCTTTGGAAAAGGCAGTATTCAGAATA
Organism: Clostridia bacterium; assembly: GCA_045578205.1. GTDB lineage: Bacteria > Bacillota > Clostridia > UMGS1810 > UMGS1810 > RGIG8748. The sequence continues at coordinate 12,130 of JAZNJU010000160.1, forward strand.
ATCTGCGATAGTGACTTATCCGATAAAATGTCCGAAAAAGCCCGCAGTCTGGGCATCAGGGATGCTTGCGAAAAAATACACGGGATTATTGAACAAATTCTGTAACGCAGGGGTATATCTTCGCATATAATGTATTGTGCATATTTTTGCGGAGGTGCTCCATGGAAGTTTTCAGAATACAAGGTCCTACCGTGCTAAACGGCGAAGCAGAGGTTCAAGGTTCAAAAAATGCCGTGTTGCCTATGATGGCGGCATCTGTTATAAATTCTTCCGTTACGGTTTTGGAAAACTGTCCCGATATTTCTGATGTTCGGGATGCTTGTGAAATTCTCGGCATAATAGGGTGCAAAGTTCACTTTGAAAATGGTGTTCTCACCATCGATTCGCGCGGTCCTGTAAATTCCTACATACCCGATGATGCAATGAAAAAATTCAGGGCATCATTCATATTTACAGGGGCAATTCTTTCCAGATGCAATTCTTTCACCGTGTCTCAGCCCGGAGGGTGCAATATCGGTATGCGCCCTGTGGATATTCATCTGGACGCAATGAGACTTCTGGGTGCAAAGGTGCAGTTCAGCGCTGCAGAAATTTCCTGCACGTGTGAAAAACTTACACCCTGCGACATAAATCTGCGTTTTCCCTCGGTGGGAGCAACAGAAAACATAATGATACTGGCGTCTGCTCTTGGCGGAACAACCCGTATTATAAACGCTGCTCGGGAACCTGAAATCTGTGATTTGCAGAAACTGCTCAATCTTATGGGTGCCCATATAACAGGTGCAGGCAGTTCAGTTATCGTCATAAACGGTTCTTGTTGCCTCACGGGAGCAAGGCATACCATTATGCCCGACAGAATAGATACTGCAACATATCTTTCCGCAGTTTGTTGCAACAGCGGAAAAATAACCGTGAAAAATGCTGACCCGACTCACGTTTCCCGTTACATAAACATACTGAAAAGGTGCGGAGCGGATATAGAGGTTGCATCAGATACAATATGTGTGGAAAAAAGAAAAAGGCTGACAGGCGGTATTAACATTACAACTGCTCCGTATCCGGGTTTTCCCACGGATATGCAGTCGCTTCTTATGAGTGTTCTTACCACCTCCGACGGGGTAAGCCTTATAAAGGAGAATATTTTTGAAAACAGATTCTGCGTTTCCAATTCCCTTGCTAATATGGGTGCTGATATCAGGATATACCGAAGCACCGTATCGGTAAGGGGAGTGAGGAACCTTACACCGTCATCGGAGTGTGTCTGCGATTTGCGTTCCGGTGCGGCTCTGGCGCTGGCAATGTTTAGCGCGGATGGAATATCGGAACTAAAAAACATACATTACATAGACAGAGGATACGAAAAATTTGAAGAAAAATACGCACGTCTCGGTGCTCTTATAGAGAGGATTGAACTAACAGATGTCGGCTAAAAGAACCAAATCGGCAGCAGAAAAAAGGATACGCCAAAGAAACTTTTCGATGTTTATTATTGCAGTAATCATCCTTGTTTGTGTGTGCCTTTTTACACCTCTTTTTGCTGTGAGCAACATATCCGTGGAGGGCAACAGTATTCATACGGATGAGGCTATCTTAAGCGCATGCAACATCAAAAAAGGCGACAATCTCTTTCTTGTAAACACAAAAAAGGCCGAAGCACAGATTATGGCTATGGGTCACATGGAAAATGTGAAAATATCGCGAAAATTCTTTTCAAAACTTGAGATAACCGTGACGGAATCTTTGGAAACGGCATATGTGTCCTTTTCAGGCAATTATGTCGGGATAAGCGCAGGCGGAAAGATATTGAGTATTTCCAAATCTTCAAAAGATTCGCCCAAAAAACCCCTTGTGTCAGGATATGCTCTCCAAAAACCGAAAGTGGGAGAGGACATGATAGGTAAGGATGCCAAAAAGACGGAAATTCTCAAATCTCTTCTTGGTGCATTAAAGGAAAACAAACTCATTTCTTTTGTAAAAAAAATAGATGTATCCGATGTTTCATCCATCGGATTAACGCTCAATTCCGATACCAAAATCATTCTGGGGGAGGACGACCAGATTGATTATAAACTCAAATGCCTCAATGCAGTCCTTGAACAACTGGGTGAAATACGAGGCGGCAAAATAAATGTTTCCGACCCGTCCAATGTCATATACGAAGGAGGAAACTGATATGCACTTTAAGAAAAAAGTTCAGATATTTGCGGCAATTATCTGCTTTGTACTGGCTTTTTCCATCACCTTGCAATATAAGAGTGTAACCAAGAACAACAGCATGGGAATAAAGGAAGCCAAGAGGGTCGAAGACCTTGAAAATCAACTGATAAACGCAAATGAACAGATAGTTGACCTGAAAAAAGAAAATATGCAACTCCACAGCGATATAGATATATACAGAACCGATGCCGCATCCAAAGACAGCGGCTCGAATGCGTTGAAACAGGAACTGGAAAAAAACCTTTTGATATCGGGTTTTGTTACCGTGGAGGGGCCGGGTGTTGAGATAACCATATCAGACAGCACCGAAAACACATCACAGACAGATTCCAACGATTCGGGAATAGTTCACGACACAGACATACGAAGTGTTATAAACGAACTCTATGGCGCAGGAGCAGAGGTAATATCCGTAAACTCCGAAAGACTTGTTGCAAACAGTGCCATAAGATGTGTGGGAAACACCATTATGATTAACAACAAAAGATGTTCATCGCCATTTACAATCAAGGCTATAGGCAATGCCGACGAACTGGAAAGCGCTCTAAGCATCCGCGGAGGCGTTCTGGATGTTCTCAAACTTTACAAAATTCAGGTAAATGTTACAAAAAAATCAAGCGGAATCAAAATCGATAAATACACGGGAGTAGTGGAATACACCCACGCAAAAAAATCTGAAAAGCAGGTGACAGAATGATTCTGATCATAGTATCTGCCATACTCGGAGTGTGTATGGCAATAGCGTTTGACCTATACATTCCCCCGTCGCTCAGCACCTATGCCGCAATAGTTATAATTGCCGCTATTGACGCATTAATGGAGGGTTACAAGTCGCTTCTGCGTGACAAATTCAGTTCTCTCGTTTTTGTGGGTGCCTTTTTCGGAAATTCTGTTCTGGCGGCTCTTATGGTCTTTTTCGGCAAAAAAATTGATTTGGATTTGTATTATGCAATTGTTATAGTGTTTACAATGCGAATATTTTCCAATGTATCCTTTGTCAGGAGGTATTACATTAAGAAATTATCCAAAAAGTTAAAAAAATGTTAAAAATTTTTTAAGAAATTTGCAAAAACCTATGGAAATTTGTTTTTGTATGTGTTATAATAGGTCATAAATATTATTTTACACAAGTTTTAACATATTAAATTTCAACACATAGATAAAGTGTGTAGGTATACTTAAGGAGGAAATTTGTTATGAATCTTGAAAATTCCGGTGTAATTGTAGGTGCTAATATGAAAGTCGTCGGTGTAGGCGGCGGTGGAAACAATGCCGTAAACCGTATGATAGAGGACGGCCTTGCAGGAGTGCAGTTCATTGCAATTAACACAGACAAGCAGGTGCTCTTCGGAGACAGCGGTTCCAAAGCGGGTCTCAAAATCCAGATTGGTGAAAAACTCACAAAGGGTCTTGGCGCAGGTGCTAAACCCGAAATCGGTCAGAAAGCCGCAGAAGAAAGCCGTGAAGAAATCAAACAGGCTATTCAGGATGCCAATATGGTATTTGTTACTGCAGGTATGGGAGGCGGCACAGGAACAGGCGCTGCACCCGTTGTTGCATCAATCGCAAAGGAAATGGGCATACTTACAGTAGGCGTTGTTACCAAACCTTTCAGATTCGAAGGTAAGAAGAGAATGCAGCAGGCAGAAGTTGGCGTGGACGGTCTTAAGGACAATGTAGACGCACTTGTTGTAATTCCCAACGACAAACTTCTTGAAATCTGTGACAAAAAGACAACAATGCAGGAAGCATTCAAAATGGCGGATGACATCTTAAGCCAGGGTGTAAAGGGTATATCCGACCTTATTACATCTCCCGGATACATCAACCTCGACTTTGCAGACATTCAGTCTGTTATGAGAAATACAGGTGTATGTCACATGGGTATCGGCCGCGGTGTTGGTGAAAACAGAGCAGAAGAAGCAGTTAAGATGGCTATCAACAGTCCGCTTCTTGAAACCACAATAGACGGTGCTACAAAGGTTGTATTAAACATTTCCGGAAGTTCCGATCTGGGTCTTATGGAAATCGAACAGGCTTCCGAACTTGTACATCAACTCGTTTCAGACGATGCCGACATTATCTTCGGTACATCCATTGATCCTACTCTTGGCGACGAAGTTGTAATCACAATAGTTGCTACAGGATTTGAAGGCTCCAAGAAAGAAGAAGTTTCCGAAGAATCCGGCTCATCTTCGATCTTTGGCGCTATGGGTTCCAATTCAAAATTCGATGTAGACGATGTTGTAATCCCCACATTTTTAAACAGACCTATTGAATAATTAACGAGGAAATAACATATGAAATGTCCCTACTGTGATTATCTGGAAAGCAAAGTAATAGATTCAAGACCTGTTGACGAAGGCGGCTCCATCAGAAGAAGACGCGAATGTTTAAAGTGCGAAAGACGCTTCACAACATATGAACAGGTGGAATCCGTTCCTCTGGTTGTAATCAAAAAAGACGGAAAGCGTCAGGTTTACAACAGACAGAAACTTATGAACGGAATTCTTCGTGCATGTGAAAAGACACCCGTAAGTTTCACAGAAATTGAAAAGGCAGTTCTGGAAATCGAAACAACACTTAACAATATGCTTGACCGTGAAGTTTCTTCCACCGAAATCGGTGAACTGGTTATGGATAAATTAAAGGCTATGAACGATATCGCCTATGTAAGATTTGCATCTGTGTACAGGGAATTCAAGGATGTAAA
>JAZNJU010000161.1:0-7372 GCA_045578205.1 Clostridia bacterium
ACATTCATAACATCATCATACTGGAGTACATGGCTACGGATCTGGAAGTTTCTGCCCTCAACACGCTTTTGCGCATTTTCTATTGCATTGGAAAGCATCTTCTGCTCGATTGCTTCATCTTCTCCAAGACCCATAGCAGCAACAAGACCGGAAAGTCTGTCTGATCCAAAGAGACGCATAAGTTCATCTTCAAGTGAAATATAGAATCTGGACTCACCGACATCACCCTGACGTCCGCTTCGTCCGCGAAGTTGGTTATCAATACGGCGGGATTCGTGTCTCTCGGTACCGAGTATGAATAATCCCCCTGCGTTCTTCACTTCTTGTCTTTCAGACTCGATGGAAGTTTTGTACTTTTTGTAAAGTTCGGAAAATACTTTTCTGGCATTTAAGATTTCTTCGTTATCTGTATCCGAAAATGAAGTGCTTTCAGCAATGAGTTCTTCTTCGAAGCCGAGTTTTTTCATTTCTTTTTTCGCCATAAATTCAGCATTACCGCCAAGCATAATATCTGTTCCTCGACCGGCCATATTGGTAGCAATGGTAACTGCGCCTTTTCTGCCGGCCTGGGCAACGATTTCTGCTTCCTTGTCGTGATACTTGGCATTGAGCACTTCGTGAGGTATTCCCTCTTTTTTGAGGAGTCTACTCAAAAGTTCGGATTTTTCAATTGTTATTGTACCAACAAGCACGGGTTGACCCTTTGCATAGCATTCCTTGATTTGTCTGATAACAGCCATATATTTTCCGCGTTCTGTTCTGTAAACGCAGTCTGGATGATCTATACGGATCATAGGCTCGTTTGTGGGGATAACCACAACATCCAGTTTATAAATTTCCTGAAATTCTACCTCTTCTGTCTCTGCGGTACCTGTCATACCCGAAAGTTTGGAATACAAACGGAAAAAGTTCTGGAACGTAATGGTTGCAAGAGTTTTGCTTTCGTGAGCAACTTTAACGCCCTCTTTTGCTTCAATAGCCTGATGAAGACCATCGCTGTAGCGTCTGCCGTGCATGAGTCTTCCGGTGAATTCATCTACAATAATGACCTGACCGTCCTTTAAAACATAGTCCGTGTCAAGGTGCATAATTCCGTGCGCTTTTATAGCCTGATTGATATGATGAGAAATTGTAAGGTTTTCCGGGTCAGAAAGATTTTCCAAGGAAAAGGCTTTTTCTGCTTTTTTAACACCATTTTCCGTAAGCGTAGCAGTTCTTGCCTTTTCGTCTATGATGTAATCTGCGTCTGTGTCTTCATCAATTACTTTATCGTCGGTTTCAATAACTTTTTTAGCCTTAAGGCTTCTTGCAAATCTGTCGGCTATTGTATATAGTTCGGTGGATTTTTCACCCATGCCGGATATGATAAGCGGTGTTCTTGCTTCATCTATTAAAATTGAATCCACTTCATCCACAACGGCAAAATTATGACCTTTGCACTGAACAACATCTTCAACTGAGGTAACCATGTTATCTCTTAAATAATCAAAACCGAATTCGTTGTTTGTACCGTAGGTAATATCTGCGCCGTAGGCTTCTTTTCTTTCTAACGAAGTCTTATCATGAGTTATAAGCCCTACGGTTAGTCCTAAGAATTTGTAAATTTTACCCATTTGCTCACTATCGCGTTTTGCAAGATAGTCGTTTACTGTTACAACGTGAACTCCCTTGCCCTGAAGTGCATTCAGATAACACGGAAGTGTAGCAACAAGGGTTTTACCTTCACCGGTTTTCATTTCGGCGATTCTGCCCTGATGAAGAACAATACCGCCAATAAGTTGTACATCAAAATGTCTCATTCCAAGAACACGTTTTCCTGCTTCACGCACAACGGCAAAAGCCTCGGGCAGAATATCATCCAGAGTTTCGCCGGATTTCAATCTGTCACGAAATTCGTTGGTTTTGTCTTTGAGTTGCAAATCCGACAACTTTTCGATTTCAGGTTCCAATTGGTTTATTTTCTCCACGACAGGCTCTATTTTTTTAAGCGCTCTGTCGCTATATGTTCCTATTACTTTCTCGATGAGTTTTTTCATTTCAAATCCCTTTCAAAACTTCATTTTTCATCATACCAATATATTATAACAATTTTTCCTGTTTTTAACAAGTGTTATTTACAGAAATTTAATATTTGTATTGAAAAAAATTCATTAAAGTGATATAATTAGTTACGATGTATTAAGTTTGAACCATCCGGAGGTAAAATATGATAGGTATTATCGGTGCAATGGATATAGAAGTTGAAGGTTTTAAAAGCCATATGAATAACGTTACGGTAGAAAAACATTCTTTTTTTGAATTTACAAAGGGAACTATAGACGGTGTTGAAGTAGTAACTGTAATGTGCGGAATCGGAAAGGTCAGCGCTGCAATTTGTACTCAACTTATGATTGATAAATATTGCCCGTCGGTTATAATAAATTCCGGTGTGGCAGGCGGTTTGAATCCCGGTCTTAACATCGGAGATATTGCCGTTGCCGACAGTGTGGTTCAGCACGATATTGACACCACCGTTTTCGGAGACCCCAAGGGATACATATCTAACTTAATGACGGTAAAAATTCCGGTCAGCAAACAAATCTGCTCCGAGTTGATTCAATGTGCAAATACTGTAGAAAACACCCATGTGCTCTCCGGCACCATTGCCAGCGGTGACCAGTTCATCAGTACACCCTATCAGAAAAATCAGATAATAGATGAGTTTGACGCAATAGCCGCAGAAATGGAAGGCGGAGCAGTAGGTCACGTATGCTATGCAAACGGTGTAGAGTTTGCTGTTTTAAGAGCAATATCCGACAGTGCGTGCGGCGACGCTCTTATGGATTACGAAACTTTCAAGGCATCTGCCGCACAAAAAACTATAAAAATCGTTACGGAATTCATTAAGAACTACAAAAATTAATTTGACTTTAATTTACCGGGAGACATCCCCATAACTCTTTTAAAAGATGTGCTGAAATAATTCTGGCTTGAGAAACCGAGTATTTCGGAAACTTCGGTGACAGATTTACCATCTTCAAGTAACCTTTTTGCCTCAGAAAATTTGGTTTGCAGTATGTATTCGTGTATTCCCAGACCGTTATACTTTCCAAATATTTTTTTGAGATACGACGGACTGGCATTACACGCTTTTGCCAGATTATCAACAGAAAGTTTGGTGTGCAAACTCTCATCTATTATTTGCAGAGCACGGGCATATATTGCGGTTTCACTGTTCTTTACGCTCCCTGCATTAGTGTCGTATGTTTTGCTAAGGTGAATAAGAAAGTTTTCGACCAAGTTCTTAAAGAGTTTAAATGACGTGGGATCCTTGCAAATGTTTTCAAGACAGTCAGTAGGAATGTGAAAGTTCCCTGTGGTGTTATTGTGCGACATAACAAGTTCGTGGATTTCTGTTATTCGCTCCACATCTTTGCCTTTTAAATCATAAATTCGGTTCTCAAAACAGGACATGAACTTCCCTTCGCACGAAAAAGAGATAATGAATAGTTCTGTGTGCTTATTCCCGGGTGTACGCAAACTGTGAAACTCCATGGGTTTATGGAATATCAGTTGATTTTCAACAAGTTCGACAATGTTTTTGTCGGCACAAACGCACGCAGAGCCTTTTCGAACGAATACCAGTTCCCAGAAATCGTGGGATTCCCCGTGGAAAAAGTATTCAGTTGGGCAAATTCTTGTAAACGCTGAATAAAATGATTTTATATCAAACACCGGATTTATTTCGTATTTTTTCCACATTGAGAGCACCTCTCTGTATAATTTTTATATATTGTATCTGGTTTTAAACTAAGCAAAATTAGTTTAACATAAAAAAATGACATTGTAAAGTAAAAGGAGGACAAAAATGGATACCGGTCTTTTAATTATGGCTGCCGGAATGGGTTCGCGATTTGGAGGATTGAAGCAAGCAGCCTCCGTTGGCCCCGGCGGTGAAATGATAATTGACTATTCGGTCAAAGATGCTCTGAATGCCGGCTTTAACAAGTTTGTATTCGTCATCAGAAAAGATATCGAGAAGGATTTTCGCGCCGCATGCGGTAAAAGAATTGAGAAAATTGCTGATGTAACATATGTTTATCAGGAAATGGACAATTTACCGGACGGTTTTAAACTCCCGCCTGACCGTGTTAAACCCTGGGGAACCGGTCATGCTATTCTTTCTGCAAAAGATGTTATTCACTATCCGTTTGTTGTTATAAACGCTGATGATTTCTACGGTCAGAGCGTATATAAGGATGTAAGGGATTTTCTTGTAACAGAAGCAGATATGTGTATGGCGGGATACAAACTCAGAAATACACTTTCGGAAAACGGTACTGTTTCAAGAGGTGTATGTCAATCTGAAAATGGTTTTTTGAAATCCGTAACAGAAGTTAATGATATACCCTTTGACACCCCTATGCACCCCGACACCATAGTTTCTATGAACTTTTGGGGATTTAAACCAGAAATAATGGGTGTTATAGAATCTGAATTTGTAAAATTTCTGGATGCACATATTACAGAACCAAAAAAAGAATTCTATATCCCCAGTGTTGTTGATACAATGATTAATAGTATGGGATACAACTTCAAAATCGTTGACACAAACGAAAAATGGTACGGTATTACATACAAAGAGGATCTTCCTCTCATACAAAACGCCATAAAGAAAATGACCGGCGACGGTCTTTACTGATATTAACTTTTTAAACTTATAGGAGGTATTACATTATGAAATTTGTAGTATGTGAAAATTATGACGAAATGTCGAAAGAGGCAGCAAAAATCGTTGTTGCGCAAATGAAAGAAAAGAAAGATTCAATTCTGGGTCTTGCAACAGGTTCCACTCCTATCGGTCTTTATAAGGAACTTATAAAGGCATATGAAAACGGTGAAATCAGTTTCAAGGATACCAAAACCTTTAATTTGGATGAATACTATCCCATTTCAAAATCCAATGACCAAAGTTATGATTATTTCATGAATGACAACCTGTTCTCGCATGTTGATATTGATAAGAGCAATACAGACATTCCCAACGGCGAAGCAGTTGATGCCGATGCGGAATGTGCAGAATATGAAAAGAGAATTGCTGCGTCAAATGGCGTTGATATTCAGATATTAGGCATAGGTCAAAACGGTCACATAGGCTTTAATGTGCCTGATGATGCGCTTTTTGCAAGTACACACTGCACAGGTCTTACCCAAAACACAATTGAAGCAAATTCAAGATTTTTTGAATCTATAGATGATGTGCCCACAAAGGCTCTTACAATGGGAATAGGAACAATATTGAAAGCGAAGAAAATAATACTTCTTGCTTCCGGTGAAAACAAGAAAGACGCAATCGGAGCCCTGCTTAACGACAAAATAACACCTATGGTTCCTGCAACAATGTTAAAACTTCACGATGATGTAATAATAATCTGTGATAAAGCAGCATACGGAAAATAAACACCATGAAAGCCGTGACTTTATAAGTCACGGCTTTCAAATTATTCTTCGATATATCCGGATATTTTAAGACAGGCACGGTTTACAGCGTCTTTTGAGTTTTTCCAATCCTCGTCTTTGTATCTGTAATCAAACTTTTTGGTAAACCACACAATATCTTCTGTAACTCTCTCAAGATTGCTTTTCTGAAGTTCACAGGTCTTTTGAAAAAAGTCAGTCAGCACGTCTCCGCTTAAGTATTTTGGTGCAGAATTTAAAAGCAACTCAAAATGAGGCAGACAAAAACCTTTGCATTCAAAAAATTTCTTCTTGAAATCTTCGTCTTTCTTGTAGAGATAGAAAAGATTAGATATAAAGTTTTCCATTATGACATCCAGTCTTGAACAAACAATGCAGGTTTCTGAATTTGAAAATTTCCCGCTTGCATCGCATCTTGCAAAAAGTTTTTTCATCTTTTTGGGCTGATATTTCTCAATTTCGGCAGTTATGTACTTTAACCTTGTTTCCAGAACCAGTGCATGACTGAGTTTGTTTCCGAAATTGTACATCATTTGCGTATGTCTCTGGCAATAGCCTTGTTCATTTGAAGCAATTCTTTCATCAGGTTCCATCATACTGGCACCCAAGGCATATTCAATACGGTTTTTTTCCTCTCCGCTTTTGAACTGACACAAAGGACATTCGCAATCCGAAGAAAAAGCATCGTTGATTGGTATTGTGTATATATTTTCTTTCAAACTAACCCCTCTAATCTTTAGATTCTATAATGAGTACACATCCTTTGTGAACCTCAACAGTACCGAATTCTTCCGAAAGTTCGTTGCTGATTCCGCGTGTTGCATTACGATACAATGTTTCTTTAAAAAGCGGATACATAAATCCGTCACAAGACACAACACTCTTCTCCAAAGGAATGATGGATACATATTTAAAGCCGTTTTTTGCTATTGTCATCTTTCCTCTTTTGAGCAATCGAACAACATTGTTCTTTGCAATCACTGTGAGGTTTACTCCTGCATCAAACGCCTTTTCAAGAAGAAACACATTGGCAAGCGAATGGTCAAAACGGGTTCCGAAAGCACCCAGAAGAATTATATCTTTGAAACCTTTTTTTACAGCACAATCAAGGGTATGCTCCGTATCTGTATCATCTTTTTCGGGATTTAGGCGAATAACTTCTGCATTTTTCAGAACTTCTTCTTTGGAATAGTTTTCAAAATCTGCGGAATCAAAATCACCAACCCATAAATCTACATTTATTCCGAACTGAACACAATACTTTACACCGCAGTCAGCGCATATTATGTAATCGTCATCTGAAAATTTATAGGACAATTCATTAAAATCCGAAATCGTTCCTCCGGCAAATATTACAGCCCTATTCACTTATTGCACCTCGCAATAAAATCCTTGGCGGTCTCTTCTACATTCTCTGCGCCAAAGATTGCAGAACCGGCAACAATGACATTGGCACCTGCATCCACAACTTTCTGAACATTGTCAAGTTTGATACCGCCATCCACCTCAATATCCAGGTTTGGGTATTTATCTCTCAGGATTCTGATTTTATCCAAAGAACTTTCAATGAATCCCTGTGCACCAAATCCGGGATTTACACTCATTATAAGCACCATATCCAACTTGTCCGCATATGGATAAACGGCGCTGACATCAGTTCCGGGATTTACGGAAAGCGCAAATTTCTTACCTCGCGCTTTTACCTTGTCTGCCAATTCGTTGAAATCGCAGTCACATTCTGCGTGCACGGTAATAATATCTGAACCTGCGTCCAAAAATGCGTCGATATACTTTTGAGGCTCGGAAATCATAAGATGTACATCAAGAACAATATCCGTATTTTTTCTGAGAGCAGAAACCATGCCTGGTCCGAAGTTGATATTGGGAACAAAATGACCATCCATAACATCAACAT
>JAZNJU010000162.1:0-19160 GCA_045578205.1 Clostridia bacterium
TATAAACTCTAAGCGAACTTCACCTCTCGCGGTATCTATATACCGCTTCGAGTCCCTGTCGCAAGCACGCTTGCTTCGGTTCAGTTCGCTTATTCTGCTTCTTATTTTCCTATCCCCAAGGGGGTGTAAATCAATTCATACGAATTAATTTACACCCCCTTTTGTTAGTCTTCTTCTTTGTAAATCTTTTTGTGCATTTCTTTTTCAAGGTCTTCAAATTCATCTTCATCCCAGTCAAGAATGTTGTTGTAGTCTGCCTTGTCCAGTTTCAGGTCAGATTTATTCTTAAGGGTGAAGTTAAGTTTGCGGTGGCATTTCACTTCGGTCTCTTCATAGTCTTCACAATCGTAGATATACTCCATATCACTGTAGGAACCGTCGTAGCCCTCTTCTATGAGCCAATTTGTGAAATACGAATCGGGAATATCCCACGCCTCGTTATGTTCACTGTACCAGTCATTAAATGTGTCGTACTCATAGTAGAAATCGCCTACTTCCTCGTACACATAATCAAGGAAGTCATCGCGGTAGTAATCGTAGTTTTCTTCTGCCCACTCATAGAATCCCCAGTCTTGCCATTCTTCCAATGTCATGGAATGTTCGCTTGTTACATCTTTCCAATCGTTATCCACGGAGAATGTGAAACCGCCTTTTTTGGAGCACTTTCCGTCGGATTTATCTTCGTATTTATCTCCGTCATCCCACTTGGTAGAAGACTCATATTCCCACTTTTCGGCTTTGAAATCAAGGACAAGGCTTGCTTTTGAATCACGCTCATTGTCGTAATCATCACCCTCGTACTTGTAATTGCTTGTTGTTTCAAAGGTTATTTCATCGGACTCGGTTATCCAGTTGGAAGTAAATACCGCTTCCTCTTCTCTCTTGTACTTTTCGGTGTCGTCCTCGTCGTACTCGTATTCGCCCTCTTCCGCACTTGTTATGATTAGTTTGGCAAGAAGATTTTTCTTGTCTGCGGATTTAAGTGTGTATGTTTCTGTGCGGTCGTCATCTTCCAAAGAATATGTAACACCGACTACTACACCCTTGTACTCAACAATTTCGAACTCAATGTCGATTTCGTCCATATCGTCACAAATGTCATCCAGTTCATCTGCGGCTTCTTTGAATATGTCTTTTCCGAATTTATCGGTCAGTTTCTTGTCTTTTTCTGCATCTTTCAGAGTGTTAATAAGTGCGTTCACAGCATCTGTATTGCTGACGGTAAAGGTAATCTTCTTTGCTTTTTCATCTCCGCCGTCAAACTCGTGATACGCAGTTTCTCTTGAGCCGATATTGGAATTTTTCAAAAGTTTCACAAAGTTTTTGGAGAGGTGCTTTTTCACAGCCTCGTAAACATCGGTTTTTCCGCAAAGAGTTTTGATTATAAATTCATAGGACAAATCCATGTTGGAAAGGGTTTCATACAGTGTATCGTCCGCATCTTCGATAACATCGGAAACGAATTTTGAAGAGGCATCCAGTTCCTTTCCGAAGTTCTTGGAGGGAACTGTAAGGTACTCGCCGTCTGTTCCCGAGAACTTCGCACCGATGTTTTCGTTGTCCCAGAAAGCCTGTCCGTCAAAATCGACATGGTCATTCTTGTAGTCAATCTTTGCAAGGACTTCTTTTGAACCCGGTTTATTTGCAAGAGAAAACTCCATGTCCGTTTCATTCCACGAGGTCTTTTCGTCCATGGTAACATCAACTGCAAAATCTTCTTCGAGGGAGAAGTCAAAGCCAAGAATGTTTTTCTCTGCCATATTCCACTCCTCGGTAACTTTAGTAAGGGTATCTCCGAAAAGTTTGCCAACATACAACTCGGGGGCAAGTGCAAAGAATATTGTTCTTCCGAACGCAACTGTAACTGATGCCAAAACAACAAGAACGCAAAGCACAGGGATAAGTATTTTGAGCCACAATCTCTTCTTTTTCTTGGGAGGGATAACCTCAGCGGAAAAAAATCGTTCATTTTCATTTGAGGTGTCCGGCATAGCGTTGTAGGCGGCATCTTCGTAGTAATCTTCCTCGGGATAGTTGGCATTCCCACCCGAATAATCAATCGGTGCCTGCTCCGGAGTTTGCCCGTTTTGCGCATAGTTTGCGCCCGTCTCAGTGTAGTTGGCACCCATATTGACGGCAACTTCTGCCTCGGGTGTTTCTTTCGTCAGTTTGTTTCCGCACACGGAACAAAAAGCGAAAGTGTCATCATAGTGCAATTTACATTTGTCACAATACATATTTACAAAGCCTCCGTTATTTTTGGTTAAGCACACGGGAGCCGAACTCCGTATGCCTTAAATTTTTAAAATTTGCACACTTTTCATTTGTCGTCCTCGCAAGGCGTCAGCCTTACTTCGTCCTCCGCATAAAAATTGTACTAAATTTTATGTATTTAAGGTCGAAGAGTTTTAAAACAGACAAATTTGGATGAGACAAGTAAAATCTCGCAGGGAATACTATAGGTATTTTCAAGAGATTTTATGCGGTATCAGACGAATTTGTCATTTTAAAACCATGCGGGGTTCAACTTCCGTGTGCTTAAGATACATGCCGTTTTCGGCGTCATAATAATATATATTTCCTTTGTTGTCTTCGATTCGGTAGTAAGGAAGAGCCGTGGTGGTTATGCTCGGAGCATCGCCGTATGGCTTTGAAGCCAGATAACCGAACTGAATACTTTCTATTTCAAAAGGTGTATTTTTTACTATCTCCTCATTGTGCGCCATTGATACCAGAATACTTGTTATATACACCGTGTTTCTGGAAGTGCTTCGGGAAACTGCGTCAGCCGATTGGGGTTCATTCCATGTTCCCTCTACAGTGCAGATGCCATCTTTTACATATGCCCTAAGAGAACTGTCAAACACGGGATATTTTCCTATGACGCAGTCTATGTGCCACACATCGTCTTTACCCGATTTGGAAAACTTCATATACTTTGTGTTAAAACCCAAAGATTTAAAGTATTCTTTTAAAGGTCCGGAAAGTCGGGAAGCATCCTTTGCTCCCAGTGTATCAAGGCTGACTTCAAGTGAAAAGAAGTTTGAGTCGATTTTGGGGTTTTGCGCTTTGAGTTTGCTGTTTGAATGAATGACATTTTTAGTGTCAATTCCTCTGAGGTTCACCGTATATTTCGGCACGGTGTCGGGGTCAAGAGTTATCCCTTTGTCCTGAAGCAGAGTTACACAGTTTGTTACAGCCTTTTTGTCCACAAAAAAGCGCGACGAGAAGTATGCTGTAAAAACAAGATATATGTTTATGCCAAGAAAAAGCACAATGAGAAAGTTTTTGACTTTTCCCAGATTCATATTTCATACCTCATTTGTTCTTTATAATACGTATTTCATTTTTTGCGGTTTTTGCAACCCAGTAGGGAGAACAGATGTTTCCCTTATCGGGATAATATGCCAGATACAGATCGGTTATTTTGTCGGATGATATGGCTTTGTTTGCCATAAGAATGTCCAGAGCCTCTATCGCGTTGGTACAGGTCACGGTATCTTTGTTGGATGTGTACCCTTTCACCACCTGGCGGTAGGAGACGATTTTTGAGTCGATAACTTCTATTTCTATTGCGTGGTCAAGTTTTCCGTGAGATTCGGTTGCTTCAAGCGAGGTTACAACCTCCATGCCGTCTGCGTAGTAGTCGATGGTAAGGGTGAAACTGTTGTCGGAGTTCCCCGCCTTTGCCGAGGAAAGATTAATGTTCATATTCTCACCTGCACAGGCAGTATCCCACACGTTGTTTACAAATTCTATGCAGTCTATGAAAGTGTCATAGAACTGTTTGGAGTTTCCGATTTTAATGCCGTTTGTTTCGTTGAGGGACTTAAATTCCAGAAGACCGTCGGGATACATTTTTATGGTACCGTAGTTTTCTGCAAAAACAATGGAGCCATCCAGATTGATGTGCTTTCGTATATTTGATGCGTTGAAACCAAAAGAGCGCAAAAACTCCGTGTAGAGTTCTTTGTTTTCGGATATGCTATCAAAGTAGTTTATTTCGGAAACCGTGGAAGCGGTTCTTGAATTTATGGAAAGTATGACCTGCGAATCTATGGTTATTTTCTGTTCTGCCGAGTCATCGGATTTGTCGAAGTTCAGTTCAAACGAGTACGGATATTCGCCCGTGGATGAGAGCGCATATTTTTCAATGACGGTATTGATTTTCCCCTCATTGTCGTCAAGGGTCACGTCAAAATACGCTCCGTTCTGGGAGTCTTTTATGAGCAGATGAGCCTTTCCCGTTATGTTGTCTCCCGACACAAGAACGAATTCTTTGAAAGATGAGGCTTCGGCGTTTGCAATGGGTGTATCTAAAATTGCAGAAAATGTTTTGCTTCCGTAGGAAACGGGATATGAAAAATATATTGACTTGTACTTAAGCGCATCTTTCCATGCAACTTCTGAACTTTTTCCAAAATCCGATTTGGAAAGCCCGGATTTCAAAGAGTCCTTGACGGTTCCCACCATGTCATTGAAGTCTTCCGATGTGTGAGTGTACACGCTTCGCATATTGGAGTTGGTCACAACTATCTTTGCAGGGTTTGAAACATTTTCCTTGGAAAGATAGTAACTTTTGGAAGTTTCATCTGCGCGGAAATAATTCGCTATATTAGAAAAAAAATTATAGCCGTCAGGCCATAATTTTTCACTAAACCAATTATTGATTGTTAAGAGAACACTGCCTATTACCAGTAAAGCCAGTACTATGGATTTAAAGGTCTCCTTTTTCATAATAAGTCACCTTGTATTATTGGCTTATAATACTCTGCCAGATGTTTTTGATGGCATCTATGAGGTTTGTTTTAACAAGTGTAATCTCCAGTTTTGAGGTTTCTACCAAGCCGTCCGCACCTGTTGCAACAACCAAAATATTGTTTGTGCCGTATGTAAGTTCAAGATTCTGGGCATAGAGACCTGCCGCACCCACAACGGATTCGAGGGCAACGCCATCGGCAGAATACATCTTTATGTATTTGCCCGTTGCGGCATCAGGAGTGTAGAGAGTAACTGTTGTTCCGTTTGCAGCCACAGCAGAGATAACAAACGATGTGCTTGTGGTGGAGGAAACAGCCGCCTCGGGATTCTTAATCTCTATGAGAGAATCGGTATTGCCTGCAAAGTCGGGTTCCAGAACTTCCGGAGATGCAAAGGAAGTCAGCGGAACAAGACACAGGGCAAGAGCCAGTATTAATGCTGATAATTTTTTAAATTTCATAATATCACCTTTATATGTACAAAAAACAAATAGCCGTCTGCAATATTTATTATACAATGTAATTGTTACAAAATCATTACAACCACTTTAAAACCACATAACAATTAACCTAAGTTTTCAAGAGGAAGATTGATAATTACCTCCGTGCCGTGACCTGATTTGCTCTTGATTTCTATGGTGCCGTAGTGGGCTTCCACGATTTCCTTTGCAATGGCAAGACCCAGCCCCGTTCCGCCCATATCTCTGGAGCGGGCTTTGTCCACACGGTAAAATCTTTCAAAAATGTGTTCCAGATTCTTCTTTGGTATTCCTATTCCGTTGTCTATAACCTTTATGCAGATGGAACTGTACATATACATAGTGGTTATAAGGATAGTTCCGTTTTGCGGTGTGTATTTAATTGCGTTTGTTATGATGTTTATGAGCACCTGCTCAATTCTGTCGGGACTTCCTTTGTAAAGCGGAAGTGCGTTTGTGGGTTCATAGGTAAGGGTCTGTTTTTTCTCGTCGGATGTGATTCTAAGCCTTTCAACGAGGGATTTTATCATTTTTGAAATATCAAATTCCTCTTTGGGCATATCTTTCAGGGAATAATCCAGTCTTGACAAGAGGAGAAGATCCTTTACAAGCCTTGTCATACGGTCGGTTTCGTCGTTTATTATCTTTAAGAAAGACGAAAACATCTGTTTGTCGGGCGTCTCATCGGCAAGGGAGTCCGACAGAGTTTCCGCATAACTTTTCACGGTGGTAAGCGGTGTACGCAGTTCGTGGGAAACGTTTGCGACAAACTCTCTTCGCGCTTTGTCAAGACGCTGCTGTTCGGTAATATCCTGAATCACGGCAATTATACCGTCGTAGGAATGAGCAGATTTGATGGGCGCAAAGTGGACAATAAGTTCGTTTGTGTCCGTGGTGATGTTTCTCTCGGCGCCCTTGAACTGGGGCAGGAAAAGAACCTTTTCCACCGACACGTCCGTGCTTTTGCCAAAAAGAGTGTCAAAATCAAGTCCTGTGGTATCGTCAACCTTTAGAAGTTCCTTTGCTGCAGGGTTTATGTGGATAACTTCTCCAAGTTTGTTGAAAGCCACAACACCGTCGGTCATATGGAGAAGTATTGTTTCGGATTTGTCCTTTTCGTTTCGGATTTCGTGAAGAGTGTTCTTAAGGCGCGAAGCCATGAGGTTAAACGTGTTTGTTAGCCGTCCTATTTCGTCCAGGGAGCGGGTTTCGATAATTTCGTCAAAATCTCCCTCGGAAATTTTTGCTGCCTTGCTTGTAAGCGTCTGTATGGGCAGGATAATTGTTTTGGAAAGCAGAATGGATAACAGTACGGAAAGTGCCAGACCTATCAGAAGCGCCTGAATCATAATTGAGAATATGGATGACATAACGCTGTCTGTTTCCTCTTTGGAGTCGCGGATGTACACAATGTATTCCACGCTGTCGCCGTCTTTTAAGGGGAGTGCGTAGTCCATGTATCCCGCTCCCGAAACAAAGTCATTTCCGGGGTTCCCGTTCATTGCGGATATGATATTTGAAGATATCTCAAGTGTTTTTGAAAGTTCTGTGTTTGTGGTAAGACTATCCACTGTTCTGCCCGTTTTGCCGTCCAGCAGATATATGTTTCTGAAAGAATCCACACCAATCTGGCTGGAGTACACAGAGATATTGCCGTAGAGTTCCTCCGCAGTAACGTCGGCTTTTACGGCGCTGTTAAGTTCTCTTACGTACTCCTCGCTGAAAACAAGGGACATAAGATTATTAAATTCGTTTTCGTAGAATTTCTCTATGCTGGCTGTCATAAACGCACCAATCAGAATTATGATTGATACAGTGAGCAGCACAAACATCATAGCAATTTTGACGCTGAGACTTTTAAACATTTTTATGCTCCGAAATAGTATCCCACACCGCGCTTTGTCATTATATATGCAGGCATACTTGGGTTGTCTTCAATTTTTTCGCGAAGTCTGCGGATTGTAACGTCCACTGTGCGTACATCACCGTAGAATTCATAATCCCACACTTTGTTTAAAAGGTTTTCCCTTGAGAAAATCTTGCCTTTTTTGGTAGCGAGGAATTTGAGCAGTTCAAACTCACGGAAAGTAAGTTCAATAACTTCTCCGCGCTTTCTCACTTCATACTTTTCCACATCGATGGAAAGGTCGCCGAATGTGAGGATTTCGCCTTGAGCATCTTCCTTTGCGGTGAACTGTGTTCTTCTCAGGTTCGCCTTTACTCTTGCCATAAGTTCGCGCAGGGAGAAAGGCTTTGTCATGTAGTCGTCTGCTCCGAGTTCAAGGCCCAGAATCTTGTCCACTTCTTCCTCACGTGCAGTAAGCATAATTATCGGAACCGCAGAGGTTTCGCGGATTTTTTTGCACACTGAAAAACCGTCCTGTCCGGGAAGCATAACATCCAAAAGAATCAGGTCGGGTTCCTCCGAAAGAGCCTTGGAAACCGCCTCGTCTCCGTCATAGGCTTCTATTACGCGGTAACCGTTTTTGATAAGGTTTACTTTCAGTATTTCAACTATTGGTTTTTCGTCATCTACTACCAGGATAAGGTTTTCCATAAAAATCCACTCCTATCATACAATAATTCATTATCATTCTAACATGTCACGCGCGAAAAGTCAAGGAAAAGCGGGTAAGAGCGAAGTGCGTTCGTTGACATAATATTTCAAAAAAATTTAAAAAACTCTTTACAATTTGCCTGCCTTTATGATATAATCACAAATGTCACTCGCGAAAAAGAAAAACACGGAGGTAGGATTATGAGTATCAAAGCGGGTTTTATAGGCGCCGGAAACATGGGCGGTTCCATACTTTGCGGTGTCGTAAACAGCAACATATTGTGTTCTGATGATATTTATGTACATTCCCTTGTGCTTTCGGACAAGGTAAGAGAACTTAATATAAATGTAACAAATCTGGAAGATTTGGTTAAAAATTCGGATTACATAATATTGTGTATCAAGCCGAATGGGTTTGAGGAACTTCTCGGGAAGATAAAGCAAATCCCCTCATATGAAAGCAAAATATATGTTTCCATTGCTGCGGGGGTTAGTATTTCTTATATCAAAAATATTCTGGGTGATGTCAGGGTCATAAGGACAATGCCCAATCTTCCTCTTTTTGCAGGGGCAGGAATGACCGTTATTGCTCCTGACAGCAATGTTTCGGAAGATGAGTGTGCTTTTTGCGAAAAAATCTTCTCTTCATGCGGAAAAACTCTGCGTGTAAAGGAAGAAGAGATAAGCGCATACACTTCCGTAAGCGGAAGCGGACCGGCATATGCCTTTATGTTCATTGAGGCTCTTGCAGACGCAGCGGTAAGAGGAGGCATTCCCAGAGACAAGGCATATCTTGTAGCATCTCAGACTCTTTTTGGAAGCGCACTTATGCAACTTGAAACCGGAATGCACCCCGGCGTATTAAAAGATATGGTTTGCTCTCCCGGAGGCACCACCATTGATGCGGTTGCAAGTCTGGAAAATGACGGTTTCCGCAACTGTGTTATGAATGCGGTGGATGCTTGCCTTAAAAAAGCGGAGTCCATGAAAAAATAGAATATTTGTCCCCCTGTTTTCATAATTATAAGCACACGGAAATTTTGAAAAAGGGGGGATTTTGTGAAGGACAATACTGCATCTTTATCCCGTTTTGCTGTTGCCGTTTCTTTTGGCATCTTTGGGGTATGTGTTTTTCTTGGAGTCATTACGGCATACAGGCTTGTGGGCGGAGCATTTTCCAAAATGGCGGACTGTGTGTGCTCACTCACTTTTGACGGGGTGTCATTTTTGCCCGGGTTCAAAAAGGCGGTCACGGGGGATTTGATATTTTGCCTTTCGGTTCTCTTTTTTACCACAGGTGTCTTTGGCTGGGTACTCCCCGGCTGTGCCGTTCTTGTAAAAGGATTTTTCATGGGAGCGGTTTCAGGTCTTGCGGCAAAATGTCTTATTATGAAAAAAGCCGCGGAAGTGTTCTTTGCAGTTTTTGTATCCAACTTTTTGGTTTTGCCCCTTTGGATACTTCTTACTCTGGCGGCAATGAATTTTTCTTTGAATTGGTGCTCCGTACCGCGGGGCGAAAGGGCAAAGGAATACTCGGTTTTCCTTGTTAAAGTCCTTATGTTTTTTATTTTGATGTGTCTTGCCCAGTGCATACAAATCGGTATAGGCGTGGGCGTTATAAATATCGGGAGGTAAGTTTAATGAACGCACTTATGTGTGAATTTGTAGATTATCTGCAAAATGACAAAAAAGTCGCAAGAAACACTTTGCAGTCATATACAAGAGATATAAAGCAGTTTTCGCAGTATATAGATTCCAGAAAACTGGAAGTGGAAAATGTTTCGGGAAGCGACATAGAAAGTTACATTGCATATATGCAACTTGAGGGAAAGGCGGCTTCGTCCGTGTCCAGGTCACTGGCATCGGTAAGGGCGCTCTACGCTTATCTGCACCTCAAGGGCTTTGTGCACGGCGACCCTACATACAGACTCAAAACCCCCAAAGCGGAGAAGAAACTCCCTCAGATACTCACCACAAGTGAGGTCAATGCTCTTTTAAGATGCCCCGATACTTCCACGGACAAGGGTGTACGCGACAAGGCAATGCTGGAACTTCTCTATGCAACGGGAATTAAAGTTTCGGAACTGATTTCCTTAAACAGGGGCGACCTGGATCTGGATTTCGGATACATAAAATGCGTAAGCGAAAACGATGCAAGAATTGTCCCCCTTGGCAAAACTGCCATAAGAGCCTTAAGGGAATATATGCAGGGTGCAAGACAGGAAATGATTCTCCAACCCACGGAGGCGGCGCTTTTTGTGAACTGCAACGGAACCAGAATGACCCGTCAGGGATTCTGGAAACTGGTCAAATGCTACGCAAAAGAAGCGGACATAAAGAAAGACATAACTCCTCATACTCTGCGCCATTCTTTTGCGGCACATCTTCTGGAAAACGGAGCGGATTTGGCATCTATCCAGGAAATGCTCGGACATAAGGATATTGTGTCTACGCAGGTTTATACAAAACTTATGAAAAACCACATACGAGAGGTATACAATAAAGCCCACCCCAGAGCGTAGGCGGGCTTAAAAAATCGCACAGACCGTTTCGCAAATAGGGGATAAAAAAGAGAGAAATAATGTAGGACTCCGCAAAAAGCACGGAGTCCTT
Source organism: Clostridia bacterium (assembly GCA_045578205.1). Lineage (GTDB taxonomy): Bacteria > Bacillota > Clostridia > UMGS1810 > UMGS1810 > RGIG8748. The sequence goes on from JAZNJU010000162.1 coordinate 10,410, forward strand.
TCTTTTTGGAATTTGCTCATTCTGAATCATTTTTTTCTATCCCCCTAAACAGTTGTTGTTGACAACACCAAAAAGGAAATATATAATAAAATCAGTACAAAAGGAGGTCACAATAATGAGTGAGTTATTAACTATAAAAAATGATGCTCTTACCGTTACCGTATCCACTTTCGGAGCGGAGATTAAGAGCGTAAAAGGCGATAAGGAGTACATGTGGGATTCAAATCCCGATGTATGGGGAAAGTCCGCACCGGTACTTTTTCCTATATGCGGAACACTCAAAGGCGGTGAGTATTCATACAAAGGCAAAACCTACAGTATGCAAAGCCACGGCTTTGCACCGAAATCAGAGTACAGCGTAAGAGAGCATACAACAGATTCTCTTACCTTGTATATTACTGATACTGAAGAAACTTTGGAAAAATATCCTTTCAAGTTTGATTTTGAGGTAAAGTTCACATTAAACGGAACATCACTCAAGGTGGAATACAATGTTACAAACAAGGGAAGTGAAGAACTTTACTACAGCGTTGGCTGTCACGAAGCATATGCCTGCCCCGAGGGTATAGAGGAGTATTATCTGGAATTTCCCCGCAAACTCGACTTGGATGAATGTGTTCTGGACGGCCCCTTTATGTCGGGCGAAACCAAACCATTTGCAAGAGATTGCGATGCTCTTCCGCTTACCGAAAAACTCTTTGAGAATGATTCGACCTGCTTTAAAAACATGGGAGCACACAGTGTAATTCTCAAAAACAAACAGGGTACAAGAAGCGTAAAGGTGGATTACCCCGGCTTTGAATACTTCATAATATGGCACATACCGGGTGCACCCTACATATGCTTAGAGCCGTGGAAAGGTTTTCCCGACTACACTTCCACAGATGGCGACTTTACAAAAAAGGACGGTATCATAAGAGTGGAAGCAGGACAGATAAGCAAATCCGAGCATACAATTACATTTGCATAAGTAGAAAAAAATGAAGCATATTGCCGTAAAATCAGCAATATGCTTTATTTTTTTGTATTTACAAGTGCTTCAAATTGGTATCCCTCATCGTACAGATACTCAATGATTTTTGGAAGAGCCTTTGCAGTTATTTCCTTGGAGGGAGAGTCGTGCATAAGCACAACTATATCTCCTGTTTTTGAAAATTTTATGGAAGTTTTAAGAGTGTCCATAAGATACTCTTCCGTTGGATCTGTGGTATTGCTGTCTCCCGTGAGGCTGTTCCAGTCGATGAAACTGTAGCCAATATCACCAAGAACTTTTCGGTAGGCAGTCTTGCTGTCTTCGTTTGTAAGGCTGTCATATCCTCCCGGAAAACGGAAAATGAGGTTTTCGTATTCTCTGCCAAGAGCAGTGTCTATGGCGTCTTTGCACTTTGTGACTTCCTCTTTGAATGAGTCGGGAGAAGCATAAACCACGTCATACACGTGTGAGTAGGAGTGGTTGCCTATGGAGTGTCCGCCATCTGCAATTTGCTTCATAAAGTTGGGGTTTGCCTCTGCTCTGTCTCCCGTTACAAAGAAAGTTGCTTTTACCTTGTACTGATCGAGTACATCCAGAATCATGGGAGTTACTTTGCTGGGACCGTCGTCAAATGTAAGGTAACATTTTTTGTCGTAATCATACACGTATGCTCCGTCAAATTCAGCCTCTATGGGTGTGTAGCAGTGGGCAAGGTGGTCCTCAAGGCGGATTTCTCTCAATCGGTCTGCTTTTGCCCTCACTTCCGATAATGGTTTGGGATAAACGAAGCCCTCTTCTTTTTTGAGAGCGGTTTCGTTTCTGCTCATCACAGTCTGAAACGCTTCCTTTGGAAGTGATGCAATGAGAAAAACAGAAACAGAAATAAGGCAAACGGAAATTACGGAAGTGACAAGTATCAATCTTGAAAGAAATTTATCAGGTGCTTTGTGTTTTCTTCTGTGGCTGTAATATCCCGAAAGAAAAATGCCGTTTTTTCTTGTCATGCAAACACCTCCTTTTCATTCTATTATACAAGTTATTTTGATAAATATCAACAATTTTCGTTTGGAAACAATTCTCGCTTATAAAAGATTGCGAATCGGCAAGATTAATTTGTGAAATTCTTTTTTGGAGGTTGTTTGAATTGAAATACCGAAAAATAGCCTTTACATTTTCTCTGTTTTTTACGCTTATCATATTTTTCTATTTTTTGTATTGCATAGAATTTCTTGTAAAAGATTCATATATGGTTTTTGAGGGTTGTGATGTAAATAAGATGCTTCCGCCGGGAATAAGTCTTTCCGATGACACAATGGAGGCAGGAAAAAGCGGAAGAGTAAAAGAGGAAAATACCGTGAGAGTGTCAAATCTCAAAATCCTCCATGTCATACCCGCAGGTAAAGTCAGCATAACTACGGTGGATGCACCTACGGTTTTTCCATCGGGAAAATGTATAGGAATAAAGATGTATTCAAGGGGGCTTTTGGTTTCAGGCTTTAGCGACTTTGAGGGACCGGGCGGTATCTGCGTTTCCCCCGGAGCCGCCGCCGGACTTAAAGCAGGCGATGTTATCCGCTCAATAAACGGAGTGGCAACATCGTCGGTAAGTGAGTTTGCCGGAATATGCGACGAAAGCGGAGGCGAGTGCACCCTTGCGGTTACAAGAGACGGAAAAGAACTTAAATTTAAAGTCATTGCCAAAAAGTGTGTGGACGGACATATGCGTATGGGGATTTTTGTGAAAAATTCCATAGCCGGCATTGGCACAATGACATATGTGTCATCCGATATGCAGTTTTTCGGTGCACTGGGACATGGAATAACAGATTTCGGAACACTTGTACCTATGAACAGCGCTCTTGTGTACGATGCCGATATCTTAGATGTGCGGAAAGGTTACAAAGGAGCACCGGGTGAGGTAATCGGCGCGATAAGTGAAGAAAACCTCATTGGCGAATGTACCAAAAATTCAGGTGAGGGGATATACGGAGTGTTATCGGACTTTGCCTCTGAGGGCGAGGGGATAAAGGCAGCACCCTCCACGGAGGTAAAGGAGGGCAAAGCACACATACTCTGCAGCGTGAATACAGATGACACTGTCCAAAAATACGAAGTTACAATACTGGATATAAACAGAATAGTAAAGAACAAAACAAAATCTTTTTCCATAAAGGTTACGGATGAAAAACTCATAGAAAAAACAGGAGGGATAGTGCAGGGGATGTCGGGTTCACCCATCCTGCAAAATGGCAAGTTAGTTGGTGCAGTAACTCATGTTTTCGTAAACGATCCTACGAGAGGATATGGTATATTTATTGAGAATATGCTCTCGGAGGCTGTTGACTAAAGCATACTTTGGGTTATAGTTTGCAAACTCAGAGGGGGTGTAAAAAATTCAAACGAATTTTTTACACCCCCTAATATTTCGAAAATTATCGCCTTGTAACACGGGATTTGTGTGTTGTTTTTTCCTTGTTGTTCGTTTTTTTCTATTTACATTGTGTTTGCTTTGTGGTATAAGAAAACAAAAGTTCCTATAGAAAGGGAGATAAATATGAAAAAAGCAAAAAGATTATTATCATTTCTTGTTGCATTGACACTTGTGTTTGGTGTAATAACTGTTCATGCAGACGGAAATGCTAAAGGGTTTAGTGATGTGGGGACGGACAATCCGTACATAAATTACATCACAAAACTAAACGAACAGGGTATAATCAAGGGCTACAGTGACGGGCAATTTGCCCCCAAGGACAACTGCACAAAAGAGCAGTTCCTAACATTTATCTACAGAGCAGAAGGTGAGCCCGCGGTAGAAAAAAGCGCTGCTTTTACCGATGTAGCAAAGGACGCATACTATGCAGATGCTGTTTCCTGGGCGGTATCTATGGGTATGACAAACGGTGCAGGGGACAACACTTTTGGTGTGGGTCAGGAAATAGACCGTAACCTTGCTATCCAATATCTGTACAGATGGGCAGAGGTAAAGGGCTTTCTTAATGTATGTCAGGGCGTATATCTTAAGGAGTTTGCAGACGGAGACAAGGCATACGGACACCCGAGCGCGGCATTTTCCTGGGCGGTAGCAGAGGGTATAGTAAAGCCCGATGCCGAAAACAAGGTATATCCAAATGGTATAGTAAACCGTGAATGGGCAGCCGGTGCAATCGGCACAATTTTAGAAAAGCACTATCATAAGTGGAATGAATATAAAGACAACGGCGACGGTACTCACGAAAGAGTATGCGCTCTTGACGCAAGCCATATCGAAAAAGGTGAGCACACATTTAACAACGGTGAACTTATAAAAAAGCCCACCGATACAACCGATGGCGAAATTTTGTACACCTGTACTAAATGTATGTATCAGGTAACCAAAAAGGCAGAAGCCGGAGAAGAGATTGTAACGCGTGCCGATGCAGAAGAGGCGGCTGTGGCTACGGCATGGGCATACTACGCAAAAGGCAAGAGCATGCAATACGATGCCACAGATTTATCCAATCTGTCGGGATACCTCGGCGGATTTTACAGAACATCGGGTCAGTCTGCACCCGAGGTTGCTACACCCGACCAGAATTTCTACTCGGTATGCACCGATTATGTATATCAGACATACTACGAAGCAATGCGCTTAAAGGTTTTGGGCGATGTAAATCACCCGTTCGGTCTTACAACAACCGACATTTTCCGCCATGCCGAAAACCAGATTAATGAGTCAAACGAGAAGTCGGCATATAATGACTTTATTACAGAGAAAGATGTCAATGCCAGTGTTATAAGATGGGTAGATTTCGACAAGAGCGATTCGCACGAATATTATTCTTGTGCCGGAGTTTATAATTCGGACAAATTCGATGATTTTACAGACGAGATCGTATTCAGAAACGATGCTCCGGACGGCTCGTACCACTACGGATATTGTGATAATGACGGAAATCTTATCGCTCCCGAAAAGGTGTTTGCCGATTATGTAGTTCCGTTTGTAAAGAACGAAAAAGAAAACCTCAGAGCAGGCGATGTCATAGTAAACACAGGCCATGCAATGATTTATATCGGCAATGGCAGAGTTCTTCACTGCAACGGTAAAAAAATCGACAGAAAAACCGCTGTGGATATAGCCGAAGAAAATGGTTCAATACTTATCGACGATTTAGATTACGCACTTAACTGCTACTCAACCAAGCGTTCAAGGTTTGTTATTATAAGACCGCTTGAGTTTGTTACAACACCGTCTTTCGATAACGACCCCGGAAATGATATCATTACCGACAAGACTATTTTTGACAGCACAAAATCCCGTGTCAAGTATCCTGCTATGAGCATAGACAGAACGGTTGATATCACACAATTCGGAACAGTTTCAAAGGGCGAAGCACTTACCTATAATATTTCCATTATCAATAAGACAAGCGATGAGGAATATATAAATTGGTCTGCGGATAAGAGTTCGGTAACCTACAAAGATTTAAAGGTTACAGAAAAAATCCCTGCAGGAACAGAACTCATAGCGGATTCCGTAACAGGCGGCGGTGTTTACGAAAACGGCATTATCACCTGGAATTTAAGCGAAGTAAAACCCGGCGAAACCGTAGATTTGAGTTACAAGGTGAAAGCCATAGCCGAAATCGGTGATGTGATAGTAAACGACGGCGGATTTGTAGATAACATTCCTTCAAATGTTATAAGAAATACAGTAGGTGCAGAAAAGTTATCAGAAGATGAATTAAATAGTCTCGCATCGATTGCAAAGGATGGCAAAGATGCTCTCTCTGCTTACGGCAGCGATACCGATTTTGCCGATAATATCTACAAGAAAATCGGCAAGGAAATAGACCTGCCGAGCGCGAGTGATATAGTAAATAACCTCTTTACCATTAAATCACATATACCCGGCGACAGCAAAGAAGGCGGCGGATTCTTCCTTGCAAACTACACTCCGATAGACCTCTTTGTTCGTCAGAATGAAGTTTCCGATGAATTTAAAACAGCAAAATCCATGCTGGTAGACAGATATTGGGGCGGTTCGTACTTCTATGCGGGCGATGATTTAAGACGGGACTATGCAACCAAGGCCATAAACGATTTCAGAACATCTTACTTGGAAGCAGGCGATGTTATAGTCTATGTAAAGGCAAGAGATGCCCAAAAGAAAGCCATTACAACAAACCTTAAGGGTGTTACGGTTATGGTATTTGACGGAAGCAATCTGCTTTCCATGACCGATGCGGCAGACAGCGTAGAGTATGATGTGGTTTCGGGTGATGATGTGAATGCAAAACTTCTGGAGGCATTCAAGACAGACTGCGACTTGTTCTTTGCTCTGAGACCGTTACAGGCAGAATAAAAAGATAATAAAAAACCGCTAAATAAAGTCGAGAGAAATTTTCAAAACTTTTTGACTTAAATGACAGCATAACAAAGGGTTTGTAAAAAATCGTTTGAATTTTTTACAAACCCTTTCTACAAACCATTGGGAATAGGAAAAAGAGTCAGAATGAACAAACTGAGCCAAATCAAGGCTTTATGCCTTGATTTGGGGTACCCGAAGGCGGAACAGTTAGGGGACGGGGCAGTTTTTGTCGCAAAACTATTGAACACTATCAAATAATATGGTACAATCGCGGTGAGGTGTTTTTATGAGCAGACAGGCAAGAAAACTAAGCCAAACGGGACTATACCACTTTATTTCCCGAGGGACGATAGTAAGAATTTGCAACGAAATGTAACAAAAACTGCCTCGTCCCCTAACTGTTCCACGGAGAGAATTTGTATGCGAAAATAACAGCAGAACTGTGAGTTTTCTGTAAAGCAGTTGAAAAATCAAACAAAATTCTTTGGAGAAATGATATGCACATATATGTAGATGCAGACGCTTGCCCCGTAAAGGAGATAATAGAGCGTGTGGCAAAAGAAAACAAAATATCCGTTACCATGGTTATAGATGTAAACCACATACTTACTTCCGACTACAGCGAAATCGTCACAGTAAGTCAGGGAGCGGACTCGGTGGATTTGTATCTTATAAACAGAGTACAAAAAGGAGACATTGTCGTGTCTCAGGACTACGGTGTGGCGGCACTTACCCTGGGCAAGGGTGCAAAGGCTGTGTCAAACAGCGGACTTGTATTTACCGACGGCAATATAGACAAACTTCTTTTTGAACGGTTCCTTGGCAAAAAACAGCGGAATGCCAAAAAGGGGAAAAAGCATCTTACTCACATACCGCCCCGCACCAAAGAAGATGATGAAGCATTTGAACTGGCATTTAAAAAATTAATACAGTCAATATAAATAAAGAAACAGAAGTATCGACATGTGATGTGTCGATACTTCTGTTTTTTTGCTTCTTTGACCGTGTGTTCAAAAATATTGGATTTTTCTTGTCGAAAAGTTCAAATTTATGCAAAAATTGGCGAATTACGAAGAACGCCGTTTTATTTGGTAATAATTGGAAACATTCGGACGAAAGTAAAATTCTTTGTTGCGGTGTCGATATTTGTGCAGTTAAAATGAGTTTACAGATTTTGAAAAAAATTAAAATATTTTAGGAGGTAGTTTTAAGTGAAAAAGAAGAAAACCATTGTTATTGTGGATGATAACAGAGATTTTTGCAAAAATGTCAGCGACTTTTTGTCCGAAAATGATAATTATCAGGTGGTAGCAACGGCTTATGACGGAAAAGAGGGCTATGAGTTGATTCTGGAGACAAAACCCGACCTTGTTCTCACCGACATTGTAATGCCCGTAATGGACGGTCTGACACTTCTTGCCAGAATAGCCAACAACAATGTGCTTACCAAAAAGCCAAAGGTAATTGTATTTTCTGCAAGCGGTTACGATTCTGTTATTGCCAATGCAACAAGATTGGGTGCAGAGTTTTACTTTATTAAACCTTTTGACATGCAGTCTCTTAAGGACAGGATAGACGAGGCTCTCTCCGAGAAAAGCACGCAGTCTGCAACGTCGTCAAAACACGTTACAAAGGATCTGGAGACCAACATAACAATGTACATTCAGCAACTCGGAGTTCCCGCGCATATAAAGGGATATCAGTATATAAGAGATGCCATAATGATGGTTATAGAAGATATGGACGCAATAAACTCCATAACAAAATTTCTCTATCCAACGGTTGCAAAGCACTACAACACCACATCGTCAAGAGTTGAGAGGGCCATCCGACACGCCATAGAGGTTGCGTGGGACAGAGGAAACCCCGACATTTTAAACGACCTCTTTGGCTACACGATACTCAGCACAAGAGGCAAGCCCACAAACAGCGAGTTTATTGCAATGATTGCCGACAAAATACGGCTTGAAATGAAAGTGAGTTAATTTTTTTCATAATCTTCCGAAAATTTAAGGTAAATTTAATATAGTAATGATAGAAAACTTTACATTCCATATAATATAATTTACAGGTAAACTGATATTCGGAGGAAAAATATGGACATTTTTGACGTACTTACTCTCATAGGAGGTCTTGCGCTCTTCCTTTACGGAATGGACGTAATGGGCGACAGCCTCAAAAAACTTGCAGGCGGTAAGTTGGAATCCATTCTCGGCAGACTTACTTCCAACAGATTCAAAGGGTTTTTACTTGGTTTTTTCGTGACTGCAATTATTCAGTCATCTTCAGCCACCACGGTTATGCTGGTTGGTTTTGTAAACTCGGGCATTATGCACCTGGGACAAACCATCGGCATTATAATGGGTGCCAATGTAGGTACCACCGTTACATCATGGCTTCTGTCTCTTACAGGACTTAGCGGTGACACATG
>JAZNJU010000163.1:0-3122 GCA_045578205.1 Clostridia bacterium
TGCCATAAGATGATGAGCAAGTGTAATGGGCTGTGCTTTTTGAAGGTGTGTATAACCGGGCATTATGGTATCAAGATGGTCCTTTGCAAGCTCAATAAGAGAATTTTCAAGACCAAGGAGCATATCTTTTATCTCGCATATTTCATCTTTTAAGTACATTCTTATATCAAGCGCAACTTGGTCGTTACGGCTTCTGCCTGTATGGAGTCTTTTGCCGGTATCTCCGATTCTTGCTATGAGCATGGTTTCCACATTCATATGTATATCTTCGGCATCTATCATAAAATCAACTTTACCGTTTTCGATGTCCGAGAGTATTTCCTTTAACCCGTCTATAATTTTAAGACTGTCTTCGAGAGGGATAATTCCGCATTTGCCCAACATTCTTGCATGGGCTATACTTCCGGTTATATCCTGACGGTAGAGCCTCTGGTCAAAACGTATTGAGGAGTTGAAGTCATTTACCGCTTCATCTGTATTCTTGGAAAATCTTCCGCCCCATAATTTCATCTGCATAACCTCGTTTCTAAAACTAAAATTTTTCGGTGAGAATAAATCCCACCGGAAATTAAAATTATTTGTTTTCGTGCTTTTTCATCATCATAGCGCGGACCTTTAAAGGCAGACCGAACAGATTGATGAATCCTGCAGAATCTTTCTGATCGTAAACTTCATCCTCTGCAAAAGTAGCAATATCTTCGTCGTAGAGAGAGTATGGAGACTTAACACCTGCGGGAGAAACATTGCCTTTGTAGAGTTTAAGTCTTACAGTACCGGTTACGGTTTCCTGTGTGGAATCTACAAATGCGGAAAGTGCTTCACGCAAAGGTGTATACCAGAGACCGTCATACACAAGTTCTGCAAATTTGTTTGCAACTTCCATCTTGTAGTGGAGTGTCTGCTTGTCAAGACAGATGTATTCGAGTTCTTTGTGAGCAGCGTAGAGAATCGTACCGCCGGGTGTTTCATATACGCCACGGCTCTTCATACCTACAAGACGGTTTTCCACGATGTCAGCGATGCCAATACCATTGGCTCCGCCGATTTCGTTTAATTTTTTAACAAGACTTACGGGGTCAAGTGCTACACCGTCAAGTTTAACAGGTACACCTTTTTCAAATTCGAGTTCAATGTATGTGGGAACATCGGGAGCCTTTTCGGGAGATACACCGAGTTGAAGTATCTTGTCAAGGTTGGGCTCATTCCAGGGATCTTCCAGATCCTGACCTTCGTGAGAAAGGTGCCAGATGTTTCTGTCCATAGAATAGTTGTTTTCTTTTGTTACCGGTACGGGAATACCTCTTGCTTCTGCGTAGTCAATTTCATCATCTCTGGATTTTATGTCCCAAATTCTCCAGGGAGCAATGATTTTCATTTCAGGAGCAAGTGCTTTTACGGTGAGTTCAAAACGAACCTGGTCATTACCTTTACCTGTGCAGCCGTGGCAGATTGCAGTAGCACCCTCTGCTTTTGCTATTTCAACAATTCTTTTTGCAATGCAGGGACGTGCGTGGGATGTGCCGAGAAGATACTTGCCTTCATAAACAGCACCTGCCTTTAATGTGGGCCAGATGAAATCTTTAACATATTCGTCCTGGAGGTTTTCTATGTAGATTTTGCTTGCTCCGGTTTTGAGAGCCTTTTCTTCAAGACCGTCGGTTTCTTTACCCTGACCTACATCGCCGCAGACAGCGATAACTTCGTAGTCGTAGTTTTCTTTGAGCCACGGAATGATGATGGATGTATCAAGACCGCCGCTGTATGCTAAAACAACTTTTTCTTTTGACATATTGATTTTCCTCCTAAAATGGTTTATTATTAAGTATAGAAACATTATAACTCATATTTTCATTAATATCAACTGGTAATTTTGCATAAATATGCAAAAAATATTGAATTTCGATGTATAAAGTGCATAAAAATCGCAGAAAGGTAAGCATATGATAATTCTGGGAATTGACCCGGGATATGCCATAGTAGGCGTAGGGGTTATTGAGTACATAGGAAACAAGTTCAGGGTGTTGGATTATTTTGCGGTTACGACCGAAGCACATACACCTTTTGAAAACCGTCTGAAAATTATTTATGACGGTATTAATGATGTAATAGAAAAGTACAATCCGGATTTTATGGCTGTTGAAGAACTGTTTTTCAATGACAATGCCAAAACTGCAATTTCCGTCGGACAGGCCAGAGGTGTAATAATACTTTCTGCAGTTAACCATGGTATAGAGGTCTTTGAATACACTCCGCTTCAGGTGAAACAGGCTGTTGTGGGCTACGGCAGAGCGGAAAAGAAACAGGTTCAGCAAATGACAAAATCCATTTTAAACCTTAAGGAAGTGCCGAAACCCGACGATGTGGCGGACGCACTTGCTATCGCTGTTTGTCATGCCCATTCATACAATGGGGCGATGAGCAAATTTCTCAAATAGGAGGAAATTATGATTAGTTACATAAAAGGAATACTTGCCGAAAAGAATTCAGACAATGTGGTTTTAGAGTGCGGTGGTGTAGGTTTTAAGATCTACACCAGTTATACTACGCTTTGCGATACGCAGTGCGTTAAGGGCAAAGAGGTAGTGTTGCGCACGTATATGTACATAAGAGAGGGAATTATGGATCTCTACGGATTTATTTCCTCCGAAGAACTTGAACTTTTTGAACTCCTTATATCGGTATCGGGTGTGGGCGCGAAAGGTGCCGTTGCAGTTTTATCCGCAATGAATCCTGTCAAACTTTCAATGACAATTGTTTCGGGTGATGTTTCAGCCCTGAAAAAGGCACCCGGAATAGGGCCAAAAACCGCGCAGAGAATCATACTTGAATTAAAAGACAAGATTAAAAACGATGCCTTTATCTCGTCTCCGGCCGATGCTTTCTCCGAGGTTGTTCCTGCAACTTCAAACGAAAGAGAAGAAGCGGTAAACGCTCTGATTTCTCTGGGCTATTCTGCAACCGAGGCAAGAAGTGCTGTTTCCAAAGCGGGCGGAGATAATGTTGAAGATATAATAAAATTCGCCTTAAAGAATCTCATGTAGGAGGGAAGTATGTTGAATTCAGAAGAAAGAATTGTAAACGGCGGTGTTCTGGAGGAAGATGTTGTATCCGAACCGGGTCTG
>JAZNJU010000164.1:0-2293 GCA_045578205.1 Clostridia bacterium
CACAAATTTGCGAGAAAGGAGAAAACAAACTCCTGAAACTGTGCCTGAGTGTAAACTGCAGCGAAGATGCAGATTTGATTTTTGAAGGCAGCGGTGAATTTACACTCTCTTCCCTCAAACTCAACTACAAAGAAACCGAAATCAATAATTAGGAGGTAATTCAATGAACGATTACAGAAAGAAAAAACAACTCTTGGAAGAGAATAAGGATATGTATATATCCGAATTTGACAAAACTCTGGACTACGATGCCCTGGCAAAAATTGTGGATGCAAAAAAGGACTATGCTGCCGCAGCCAAAGCAGACGACAAAAAGGCAATGACAAAAGCAAACAACATCGCCAATGCCGTGCGTGCCAAATACGGAAGTTACACAGGCGGAGAATTTGGTGACGAGTACCATCCCTTTGTGTATGCGGACAAAACGCCGGAAAAATACACTTCAAAATACGAAGATGAACTGGACAGCCTTTATGACAGCATAAGAAACCGCGAAAGCGAATTTTCCTACAACTACGAAGATGACCCTGTGTACAAAGCCTACAAAGAAGTTTATGACAGACAAGGTGCTCTTGCCTATGAGAGAGCAATGGGCGAAAATTCTCTTAAAACCGACGGAGTACAAAATTCCAACGCCCAAACTGCCGCAATGCAGGCTCTGGGATACTACAACTCCCAACTTGCCGCCAAAATACCCGAACTCTATGATGCGGCATACAAGAGATACTACGATGAGGAAATTGGCAAACTCGATTTGCTAAAAGACTCATACGACCTTATAATTCAAAGGGAAAAGCGTGATTATGACAGATACGCCGACGAAATCGCAAACCAGAGAGATATACGCAATTTTGCATACGAAAGAACCCGCGACACACTGGACAGAGCGTACAGTTTGGAAGAGAATAACGCCAAGAGGGATTTTGAACTTCTTATGACGGAACTTGAAAACAACTACAAAGAAAAGGCAGACAAGCAGGACATTCTCTACGATATCATCCGTGACAGCATTGACGACGAAAAGTGGAAGAGAACACACAATCTCAACTCATTCAAGGCGGGATACCCTGCCTACTACGGAAACATAGGAAGCGGAAATGTGCTTGACTATGCACGCACTTTGTTTGGAAATTCATCAATTACCATGGAGGATTTATACAATCTTCTCGGACTTAATTAAAAAAATGAGCAGAGATTCAAGTCTCTGCTCTTTTTTTGAATTATTGTTTCTTTTCCTTTGTAAACAAATTCAGAAGTATCATAAACACTATAATTATTGCTGTTACAACAAATATGCCGAGCATACCTTTTCCCATAATGGGAAGTGTCTTTAAAAAAGCATTAATATTAATCTTCATTTTGTTTCCTCCTTACATTACAAGGTTCAGAATAAGACCACCTGCGATAACAGAGGCTATCTGACCCGACACATTAACACCTACAGTGTGCATAAGAAGGAAGTTTGTGGGGTCTTCCTTAAGTCCCATTTTGTGAATAACCCTTGCAGACATGGGGAATGCGGAAATACCTGCAGCACCTATCATAGGGTTGATTTTCTTTCTGGTAAAAAGGTTGAGTATCTTGGCAAAGATAACTCCGCCTGCAGTATCGAATATGAATGCAAAAAGTCCGAGAGCGATTATGAGAAGCGTCTCGCCTGTTAAGAATTCTGCATAGTGCATTTTGGTAGCAATTGTGATACCCAAGAAAATTGTAATAAGGTTTGCCAGAACTTTCTGCGCTGTTTCGGAAAGTGAACCCAACACACCGCACTCGCGTATGAGGTTACCGAACATAAGGAAACCTACAAGAGATACACTCTTGGGAGCAACAATTCCCACAACGATGGTTATTACTATGGGGAAGAGTATTCTTGTGAGTTTGGATACATTCTTCTCCTCATAGGGCATCTTGATACATCTTTCCTTCTTGGTGGTAAGAAGTTTTATAACGGGTGGCTGAACTATGGGCACAAGAGCCATGTACGAATATGCAGCAACCATTATGGCACCGACATATTTGGAAGCCAGTTTCTGGGCAACCACTATGGAAGTGGGACCATCGGCAGCACCTATAATACCGATTGATGCCGCATCGTTTAAATCAAATCCGAAAAGAGATGCAAGGCTTAATGTTATGAAAATTCCAAACTGTGCCGCAGCACCGAATATCATAAGTTTGGGGTTTGTAAGTATAGGAGTGAAGTCGATCATGGCTCCGATTCCGATAAAGAGAATAAGCGGGAACAATTCGTTCGAAATGCCCGCGTTGAAAAGGGTGGTGAGTGCGCCCT
>JAZNJU010000165.1:0-12807 GCA_045578205.1 Clostridia bacterium
TGAAGGCTTCAAGCCCTTTTCGTCCATACGCTTTCTAAAAAGCTCTACCCTTTCGTACATTCTGTTTACTTGCCATATCAGGCGTTCGGACTGAAGTTTTTTAATTTCTTCTCTGTCCATACATTCATATTCAGGCTGAAAATATGCCATTTTTACCACTCCTTACAAGTTGTATCCAAGTTCAAATGCCTTTAGGTTTACATCCAAAAACTTAGGTGGAACTGTTGTCTTTATTGTTTCTACCCATTTTTCGTAGGGGATGTCGGTGGACTTTGCCATAATGCCGATAAGCACAACATTCACAGCCTTTATGTTTCCTGCCTCTTTGGCAAGGGTCAAAGCATCTACAGTTTTGAGATTTGCTTTTTGGGCTATCTTCTCTTCAATTTTTTCGGGATACTGCGCAGCACCCGTAATTACGGGCATTGGGTCCATACACTGGGTATTTACTATAATCTGTCCGTCTTTTTTGAGATACGGCAGGGCTCTGTATGCCTCCAGCATTTCAAAAGCAAGGATAATGTCAGCCTCTCCCCTGTCTATAATCGGAGAAAACACCTTGTCTCCGTATTTAACATATGTTACAACGCTTCCTCCGCGCTGGCTCATGCCGTGAACTTCGGAAACTTTCACATCGTAACCCTCGTTTATAACAGTGTTTCCGAGTATTCTGCTTGCAAGGAGTGTTCCCTGACCGCCTACGCCTACTATCATAATATTCTTAGTCATATCAATCAGTCCTCCTTTTCAATGGCACCAAAGGGGCACACATTTACACAAAGTCCGCAACCGTTGCACTGGTTGGTATCTATGGACACTTTGCCGTTCTTTATGCTTATTGCGGGGCAACCCAGTTTCATACACATCTTACAATCTTTGCACTTGTCTGTTATTACACAATGACCTGTGTATTTAACTGTTTTGAGAAGTGCGCAGGGTCTCTGTGCTATTATCACGGAGGGCTCTTCCCTTTCCACTTCTGTCTTCACAACTTTTTCAAATTTCTTTACATCAAACGGGTCGCATACAACAACATGTTCAACACCCACAGCCTTGCAAAGAGATACAAGGTTTACCTGCTTGGTTTCTTCGCCTCTCAAGGTGTATCCTGTTGTGGGGTTATCCTGATGTCCTGTCATACCTGTTATGGAGTTATCCAGTATGATGACAGTGTTTGCACCCTTGTTGTACACTATGTCTACAAGACCTGTAATGCCCGAGTGCATAAAGGTGGAGTCACCGATAACAGAAACGAGTTTCTTGTTGAATTCTTTGCCCCTTGCCTTTGCCATGCCAAGTGCGGCACTCACGGAAGCGCCCATACAGATGGTAGTGTCAACGGACTGGAGGGGTGCTACTGCACCCAGAGTGTAACAGCCTATGTCGCCCGAAACCACAAGTCCCAGTTTCTTTAACACATAGAATGTACCTCTGTGGGGACATCCTGCACACATAACAGGAGGACGTACGGGGATGGCTTCATCCACGGTAAGGACATCTGCTGTCTTTTCGCCGAGAACAGCCTCTTTTATCATGGACGGTGTGTATTCACCCAGAAGTGTGAATACTTCCTTGCCTGTGACAGATGCACCTATTGCCTTGCAGTGGTTTTCTATGATGGGGTCGAGTTCCTCTATAACATAAACCTTGTCGTATTTTGCACAAAAATCTTTTATTTTCTTTTCGGGGAGCGGATAAACCATGCCCAGTTTGAGATAGTCTGCCTTGCCGCCCAATGCTTCCTTAGCATACATATAGGCAATACCTGCGCTGATTATACCGATTTTTGCTCCGTTTTCCTCCACTGTGTTAAGAGGTGAGGTCTCCGCAAATTCTTTTAAAGATGCTATTCTCTCTTCCACAACAACATGTCTTTTCACAGCGTTTGCAGGCATCATAACATACTTTGCTATGTTCTTTTCATAGGGTTTGAGTTCTGCATTTTTTCTCTCCTCTATTTCCACAAGGCTCTGGGAATGAGAAACTCTGGTAGAAAGACGGATGAACACGGGAGTGTCGAACTTTTCGGAAAGTTCAAAAGCATATTTTGTAAATTCCTTACATTCGGCGGAATCCGCAGGTTCAAGCATAGCAATTTTGGATGCGGCTGCATAGTGTCTGGAATCCTGTTCATTCTGCGAAGAGTGCATACCGGGGTCATCTGCAACACAGAGTACAAGTCCGCCGTTTACGCCGGTGTAACTTGCGGTAAATACGGGGTCTGCCATTACGTTAAGTCCCACATGCTTCATACAACTCATTGCACGGGCACCGCCTATGGATGCACCTATTGCAACTTCTGCGGCAACCTTTTCGTTGGGAGACCACTGAGCATATATTTCGGGGTATTTAACTATTTCCTCTGTAATCTCGGTACTTGGAGTTCCGGGATATGATGCTACCACAGCCACGCCTGCTTCATATGCACCGCGGGCTACAGCAGCATTTCCAAGAAGTAATTTTTTCATATTTTTATCCTCTCTTATTTCTGGATTTCGTTCTGCTGAGCAACTACACTTGCACCGCAGTATATTTCACGAAGTTTCGGTTTTTCAATTTTGCCCGTGGGATTACGGGGAACATCGGCAAATATAATTTTGTGAGGTCTCTTGTATCGGGGTAAATCCAGACAGAAATCCTGAACATCTTCTTCTGTCATAGCCATCCCCTCTTTTACCTGAATAATTGCCGCGGCAATTTCGCCGAGTCTTGCATCGGGAAGACCTATTACGGCAACATCGCTTATGGCATCGTTCTTGCGCAGGAAGTCCTCTATCTGTACGGGGTAGAGATTTTCTCCGCCCGAAATGATTACGTCTTTCTTTCGGTCAACAAGGTAGATAAATCCGTCTTCGTCTTCCTGTGCCATATCACCCGTAAAGAGCCATCCGTCGGCGAGGACTTCGTCTGTTGCCTTTTCGTCCTTGTAATATGCGGTCATTACACCGGGGCCTTTTACTGCAAGTTCGCCCACTTCGCCTTTTTTAACTTCGTTTCTGTGTTCATCCACAATCTTTGTCTGCCATCCAAACCCTGCTTTTCCTATTGCGCCAACCTTGTGTTCGTTTTCTATTCCGAGATGTACGCAACCGGGTCCGATGGATTCTGACAAACCGTAATTGGTATCGTATGCGTGATTTGGGAAGAGGTTTTTCCAACGTTTGATAAGGCTTGGAGGTACAGGCTGTGCACCGATATGCATAAGACGCCAGTTTGACAAATCGTAGTCATCAACATTGATGTCGCCTCTGTCTATGGCATCCAGTATATCCTGTGCCCACGGCACAAGAAGCCACACTATGGAGCACTTTTCTTCGGAAACTGCTTTTAAAATCCATTCAGGTTTAATACCCTTAAGAAGTACCGCCTTTCCGCCCACAAGGAAAGAACCGAACCAGTGCATTTTTGCACCTGTGTGGTAAAGGGGCGGTATGCACAGGAAAACATCGTCCTTTGTCTGCATATGGTGATTTTGTTCAACCATTGCAGAGTGTGTCAGGCTTCTGTGCTTGTGAATTATTGCCTTTGGAAATCCCGTTGTGCCCGACGAGAAGTATATTGCGGCATCATCATCGTCGGTAAGTTTTATGGCAGGGCTTTTTGAAGAACAGTATGTAACCAGTTCATCGTAACTCTCTGCAAATGTTGGGCAGTCTTCTCCAAGATAGAGCCAGAGTTTAACGTGTTTTACCCTTGAACAAATCTGCTCAACACGTCCTGTGAATTCGGGACCGAAAACTATGGTGTCCGCATCTGCAAGGTCAAGGCAGTACTTGATTTCGTCTGCGGCATATCTGTAGTTGAGAGGCACCACCATGGCACCTGTCTTAAGAACTCCGAAGTATATGGGGAGCCAGTCTATGCAGTTCATAAGAAGAATTGCTACCTTGTCACCTTTTTTTATTCCTCTTGTAAGAAGAAAGTTGGCAAATCTGTTTGCCTGCTTGTTGAATTCGCTCCAGGTTATTTCCTTGCGGTAAGCCTCCTTGGGGTTGGATTCAATAAGGGCATATTCCTGCCATGTCATACGGCGGTTATCTTCGTTTTTGGGATTGATTTCCACAAGCGCCACATCGGCAGGATAGAAATCCGCGTTTTTCTGTAGTATTTCTGTAATAGGCATTTCTTTTTTCCTTTCAGTCTATTTTCCTAATGATTCTTTCATGGGAACGGAAATTTCCACATCGTAGCAGGCGAACATTTCATCTGTTTTTTGTTTATCTGGTTTGGGTGTAACAAGGCTTACAACGGGAACTATAACAAGTCCGCCAAGCATTGCTATGACACCGCAGTTTATGGGAGACATAATAAGTGCAGGGAAATTTGCCCTGAAAAGCATATTGAGTATCATTATACCTGCGCCGAATACAAAACACGCCCACACGGAAGATACCGTGGTTTTCTTCCAGTACAAACCGTAGAGGAAAGGTGCGAGAAATGCACCTGCAAGAGCACCCCAGGAAATACCCATCATGTCTGCAATAGCACTTAATTTATCTTTATTGAGGGCTATGAAAGCGGAAATTGCAATAAACACAACAATGAGAACCCTCATTATAAATACTTGCTTTTTGTCACTCATATTCTTTACAACATGGTCTTTTATAAGGTCAAGAGTAAGTGTCGAAGAAGATGCCAGCACAAGCGAAGAAAGTGTTGACATTGATGCGGATAACACAAGAATGATTACCACCGCAATAAGTATGTCGGGAAGTCCTTCTATCATAGCAGGAATTATGGCATCAAAACCTCCTGCAATCGACCCGTCGGCAAGGAAAGTGAGTTTATCTGTAAAAAGTCTGCCAAAACCGCCAAGGAAGTAACAGCCTCCCGCAACAACAAGAGCGAACACTGTGGAAATGATTGTGCCCTTGTTTATGTCCTTTTCGCTCTTTATGGCGTAGAACTTCTGCACCATCTGAGGAAGTCCCCATGTGCCAAGAGATGTGAGTATTACGACAAACAGAAGATTGAGAGGGTCAGGTCCGAAAAATGAATTGAACGCTCCCGGAATTGAGCCTTCCGATTCAACAGAGGCAAGTTTTGCAACAGACTCTGCAAATCCTCCGTTTTGTCCCAGCACCGCCCAGATAACGGCAACTATGCCAAAGAGCATTATGACACCCTGGATAAAATCGTTTATGGCGGTTGCCATGTAGCCTCCTGCTATAACATATATTCCCGTAAGGATTGCCATTATGATAACGCAGGCAGAGTAATCAATGTTGGGAAAAGCCATGGAGAAAAGTCTTGAAAGACCGTTGTACAGTGATGCTGTGTATGGAATAAGGAAGACAAACACAATTGCCGAAGATGCAATTTTAAGTGCAGGGCTCCCATATCTCCTGCCAAAGAATTCGGGCATTGTGGCGCTTTCCAGGTGCTGTGTCATAAGCCTTGTGCGCCTGCCGAGTATTACCCACGCCATAAGAGAACCGATTACGGCGTTGCCTATTCCAATCCAGGTAGATGCGATACCGAATTTCCAGCCAAACTGTCCTGCATAGCCCACAAAAATAACTGCCGAAAAATAGGAGGTACCGTATGCAAATGCAGTAAGCCAAGGACCTACGGAACGTCCGCCAAGAACGAAACCGTTGACATCGGTGGAGTTCTTTCTGCAATAAAGTCCCACACCAATCATAACTGCAAAGAAAACAATAAGTAGTGTAAGTTTCATAATCATAGTAAATTCCATCCTTTCGTGTAAAGTGTGTGATTAATTTTGGGGACAGAATAAAAAAATCCCGTCCTCATGAAATCCTGAGGACGAGATATATCTCGTGGTACCACCTCGGTTCGCCTCTGCCTCACGGCAAAAGCCTTATCGGGTACAAATAATACCCTAGTTCTGTGACGGGAACTCCCGTTGCAGCCTACGCAAAGCCTAACGCTCCTTCGGTGCACGGCTAACGGAATGTATTCGGTCATGCCCTCCTCATTGCCTCGCACCACCCGGCAACTCTCTCAAGATTGCAGACAAGCCTACTTGTTTCCGCTCAACGCCTTTGAATATGAAACTAAAATAATTCTAACACATTAGCAGACTAAAGTCAATACGTTTTTGTTAATTTCCAAAATTTATTTTGTGCTTTCAAAAGTTTCCTCTATGTCGTCTACAAAAACATCGTATGTCTCACAGTATTGCTCGGGATAGACAAATTCCATGTATTTAACATAGTCTTCATCCACGTAGCACTTCAAAAAGTAGACCACGGAGTTCTTTTCCGTTACTGTGATAAACCATCCGTCTCCGCCGTTTTCGTATTCAACCTCTTTGGAGAGGGCGTCGGAAATCATTTCCTTTACATCATCCATTTCAAGTTCCATGGTGTTTTGGAATGCGCCGATGTCCATGTATGCAGTATCATCAGAAGCCTTGTATCGGGTTTCGCCATCCTCACCCTCTGCAGAAACAAAAGACGACGGAACATCGCATTTGTAGCCATATTTTGTGTTTTTGACAGTTGTGTATTCCAGTGCTGAGGACGACAGTGTTTCGCCCAGAGCAAAGTCAAATTCGGTATCTATTTTTATTCTTGCGTTGGTATCCACGCCTATACTTTCTCCATCCTCGGCATCTTTCTTGGACGGAGTTTTTTTGTCGTTTTTCTTTGCCTCTTCTTTTTGGGCGGTTTCTTCGCCTGCAGGCAACGGATTTTCCTTTGAACCGTTACTTATGAGAATTACCCCAAGAGTTATTAAAAACAGTATTAAAACCGTGCACACAAATGAAACGGCAAACGAAATAACTTTGACCTTTTTGTCACTGTTTTTTTCTTTCTTCTCACTTTCTGCACTTTTTTCAACCCTGCGTACCGAGGGCTTACTCTCGGGTTCGGGTCTTGTTCTTATAACGGGGATTGCCATTGTTCTGTCTATATCTTCATTAACTTCTTCCTTTTGCACAGGTGCGATTTCCTCCGCCTTTAGCGAAGCACCGCAGGATGAACAAAAAAGAGAATCTTCCAGCATGGGTGATTTACATTTGGGACAAATCATATTTATGCCTCCTCTGCATTTATTACTATATATATAGTAATATAACCCGTGCCTTTTGTCAATTTATTTCTTATCTGTCTTTGGACGGACTTATTCCGTAAATCTTTCTGTACACTTTTCCGAAATACAGCGGGTCGTTGTAACCGACGGAAAAAGCAACTTCCTTTATGCTGTCATAATCTCCGCTGTCTATTATTACCTTTGCATGGGATATACGTTTGGAAGTAATGTAGTCTCCGGGATTGGTTCCAAACCTTAAAATGAATATTTTCCGAAAATACGTATCCGATACACCGCATAATTTATGCAGTTCATTAATCTTGAGTGCGCAATCGTAAATATGCTCACGAAGATACTTTACCGCAGGGTCTATGATGTGATATTTGCGCTTATCCGCATAATCCGCCTGCTCAATGGCACAAATGTGAGAAACCAAAGCATAAAACACGGAAAGGCACTTGTACTTGTCCGCCTGAGTACCGAATTTCCAAGAATCGGAAAACTTGTCTTTTACAAATTCCGCTTCATAGAAACCGTCGATTGGATACACCTTTATCTCCGACGGGTCAAAATCCGCTGTAAAATTTATGGAAGTATAAAGGCTTTTTTCCTCGGAGAGAGTTGTGTATTCATATTTTACCCCCTGAGGAATAAATATCATTTCCCCCTCTTTAACAGTTACAGACCTGTCTTCAAAGTCGTAGCGGACCTCTCCGTGAATCCTTGCGACAAAGCCGTGACAAGTTCTGCTTTTAATCAAAGCGTGGGGTTTGCTGGGCTGACGGAGAGAAGATATGATTTTTAAATTTTCCATATTATCCAGCATAAAATTCTCACATCCCAAAGAATAAGTTACTTGCATTTTAACACGCACCTTGCTATTTTTCAATATCAATTCAAAATAAATTGTTCGGAATTTTCCATATTGTTATATTATTTCTATTTACAAGTCAGAAAAATTTGATATAATTTTTTAGGTATGAATTTTAGGGAGATGTACATATTATGGAAAATAGTAAAAAATTTAGGTTCGACTACACCTGGGTTATTGTGAGCCTTTGCTTTATGGCTGTTTTTGTGAGTATGGGGCTTTGCTCAAGCGGAAGAAGTATGTATCTTACTGCCATTACAGATGCACTCGGAATACCGCGCGGAGCATTTTCGCTAAACGACACATTCCGTTATGTCACAACCACTGTTGTAAACTTGTTTTTAGGCACGCTCATAAACCGATTTGGTGCAAAGAAACTCATGTGTGCAGGTTTCGTATGTCTTATAGGCTTTGCCCTCATAAACTCCGTGGCAACATCACTTTGGGCATTTTACATAGGCGGTATTCTCTTGGGTCTTGGTCTTTCCTGGACGGGAACAACAATGGTCAGTGTTGTAATAAACAGATGGTGCACCAAAAACAAAGGTGCAATCACCGGCGCTACCCTTGCCGCAAACGGAATAGGCGGTGCCATTGCCGTGCAGATTCTCTCCCCCATTATATTTGAAGAGGGTAATCCTTTCGGATACAGAAACTCCTACAGACTTGTTTCTTTGATTCTGGCAATAACCCTTGTAATCCTCATCATATTCTTCCGCGACAAGCCGAAAGGCGCAAATGCGGAACCCATTAAAAAGCACAAAAAGCATAAAGTGCGCGGAACAGGTTGGGTGGGTATGGATTACTCCGACGCAATCAGAACAAAGTACTTCTATGTGGCACTTTTGTGTATGTTCTTCACGGGTATGGCTCTTCAGGGAATAAGCGGAATGACAACTCCCCACATGTACGACATGGGACTTAGCAAGGCATACGTTGCCACACTTCTCAGCATAAGCGGTTTTTGTCTTACGGGAAGCAAGTTCCTCTCGGGCGTTATGTACGACAGACTGGGCATGAAAATAACAATGAATATATGCTTTGTTTGTTCATTCATATCACTTGCGGCTCTGGTGTGCGTTTCCAATACTCCCATGGGCAGAGCGGTTGCAGCAGTGAGAATCGTGTTCGGTGCCATTGCCCTCCCGCTTGAAACGGTAATGCTTCCCCTATTTGCAAGCGAACTTTTCGGCAACAAGAGTTTCGACAAAATTGTGGGACTGTTTGCCTCTGCAAGTTATGCGGGATTTGCTCTCGGCTCGCCTTTTGCCAATATGTGCTACGACGTTTTCGGCAACTACAATGTTCCTTTCTTAGTCTTTGCATTCCTTATGGCATTTGTTACAGTGGCAATGCAGTTTGTACTGAAAAACGCCAATAAAGACAGAAAGATAATTCTTGAAAAATTGGATGAAATTCAGAAAGAAACCGTGCAGGTGCAGTAATTTTTTGAAACAAGAAAGGTGGTATAAAAATTCAAATGGATTTTTATACCACCTTGTTTTTTCGTATTCTTCCATATCTGCAATAGCATAACATCCTCTTCCGTTCTTGGTTAGGAATACAGGCTCATCAAACGCAATTTCTTTTAAAACATATTGTATTTTTTACTTTTTTATGTTATATTATAGGCAAGAAAGGGTGAGATACAATGTCAACTGATAAAATACTCGAAAACGCCATTGCATCCGTACAAATGGAAGGATACCATATGGATAATGAATGTATCCAGTGGTGCAAGAAATTGTTGGAAAAAGAAATTGATATGCAACAGTATATTGATCTTTTGAAGCAGAAATCTGGTGTTATTACTTTATGAGTTACAACACAGACTAACTGACAGATAATTGTTATGAAGGAACTTTATGCCTTATAAATAAAATGAACATACGGGATGAAAAACAACTGGCTTGCATGGAATCACACATCACACTCGCCAAAATTTCTATGCTTGAGTTCAATCCCATAGAAGGCCATTTTGACTTTGAGCATTATAAGGCGATACACAAATATTTATTTGAAGATTTGTATGAGTGGGCAGGCACCATACGAACTGTTAATCTTTCCAAAAAAGGAACATCGTTTGTTAAATGTGAAGATATACAACATATAGCCGAGGCATGTTTTAATCGTCTTAGAAATGCCGATTTTTTCAGAGGTCTTGATAAAAAGAGGTTTGTAGAAAACATTGTGGATTTCTATTGTGTCACAAACAATCTTCATCCATTCAGGGAAGGCAACGGCAGAACCCAAAGAGTATTTCTGTCCCAATTAGCAAACTTTGCAGGATATGAACTGAATTTTTCAGATATAGACACAGACAGACTGATGATTGCTACAATTCACGCCTCAAACGGCATTGACAGTTATCTAAAGAGTGTTTTTGAAGAAATTACAGTGCCAAAAGAGTAATCTGTCTCCTTTTTTGAAGCAATAAACTGCAAAAAGCCCACCGTTTCGGGAGGGCTTTTGCTAAATTTGTTTCGCGACCCGGAGCCGTAGCAGGTAAAATCAAAAAATGCGCCGACTTCGAGAGCCGACGCACGAAAAATGCACGGCTCCTTTTGTTGCGACACAAACTTCACACTCAAACATAGGAAACGTGAAACAGAGCGTACATTTTTTCCAAAAGAAAAAAGACGTTCCCCTATTTGAGTATATTAAGTTTATGTCGCAAATTCATTATATCAAAAAAAATTAAAAAAGTCAATTATATTATGTATGGAGGTATGTACCATGACAAAAATCGATATCTTCTCCGGATTTCTCGGAGCAGGCAAAACAACTCTTATCAAAAAACTCATTTCCGAAGCATATTCGGGAGAAAAACTTGTACTTATAGAAAACGAATTCGGTGAAATAGGCATAGACGGCGCCTTTATGCAGGACGCAGGAATAAACGTGACCGAGATGAATTCGGGTTGTATCTGCTGTTCCCTTGTAGGAGATTTCGGCGAAGCGCTAAAAAAAGTACTGGAAGAATACAAACCCGACAGAATACTCATTGAACCCTCCGGTGTGGGTAAACTGAGCGATGTAATCCGTGCAGTTGAAAACGTGGGCGCAGACGATGCCAGCCTCAACGTTTATGCTACCGTTGCCGATGTGAACAAATGCAAAATGTATCTCAAAAACTTCGGCGAGTTCTTCGGCGACCAGATAGCGCACGCAGGAATAATTGTCTTAAGCCATACCGAAAATGCCAAGGAAGATAAGGTGGAAGAGTGTATTCACCTTCTGCGCGAGCACAACAAAGAATGTGTAATCGTTACTACACCGTGGAACCTCCTGGACGGAAAAGCACTCCTTAAAGAAATGGAGGACAAGCACACTCTGGAAGAAGATATGGAGGAACTCCACCATCATCACGAGCATCACCACGGGCATGAATGTGATTGTCACGAACATAAGCATCATCACCACGACCATGAATGTGATTGTCACGAACATGAGCATCATCACCACGACCACGAATGTGATTGTCACGAACATGAGCATCATCACCATGACTGTGACTGCCACGAACACGAACATCATCACCACGACTGTGACTGCCACGAACATGAGCATCACCACCACGCCGACGATGTATTCACCAGTTGGGGCAAAGAAACAGGAAGAAAGTTTACCAAAGAAAAATTGGCCTCAATACTCGGTGCCCTCGAAAACGAAGAAGCATACGGCATGATACTGCGTGCAAAAGGTGTTGTGGCATCGGACGGCAGTGAATTCATACACTTTGACTATGTTCCCGGAGAAGCAGACATACGCACGGGCGCTCCCTCTGTTACAGGCAGAATATGTGTAATAGGCTCCAAGATAAACGAAGAAGCACTTTCGAAACTTTTTGAACTGTGAGGACAAAACAATGAAACCCCAGATACCCCTTTACATTTTCACCGGATTTCTGGAAGCCGGTAAAACCAAAGCAATACAGGAAACAATGGAAGACCGCCGCTTCCACGACGGAGAAAAAACCCTTCTCCTCCTTTGCGAAGAGGGTGTTGAAGAATTCGACACATCAAAATTTTCGGGAGGAAATGTATTCATACAGGAAGTGGAAAACGAAACCGACCTTACGACAGATTACCTTTTGTCGCTTGAAAAGAAATTCGGCATAGAAAGAGTAATTGTGGAATACAACGGAATGTGGCAGTTAAACAGCCTCATAAACAACCTGCCTCCCAAGTGGTTTGTGTATCAGGAAATCACATTTGCAGATGCCGCCACCTTTGTAAACTACAATTCAAATATGCGTTCTCTTGTGGTGGACAAACTCACCACCACTCAACTTATTGTGTTCAACCGTGCCAATGCACTCACAGACAAGGATGAACTCCACAAAATAATCCGAGGTGTGAGCCGTCGCTGTGCCATAGCATATGAAAATCCCGACGGCACAATGGAATACGACGAACAGGAAGACCCTCTGCCCTTTGACGTGGAGGCACCCGTTATAGAAATTGCCGACAAAGACTATGCCCTCTGGTTCAGAGATATGGCAGAGGATATGAAAAAATACATTGGCAAAACCGTAAAATTCAAAGGAATTGTTGCTGTGAATGAAAAATTCGGTGACGGAGTTGTGGTTTGCGGAAGACACGTTATGACCTGCTGTGTGGATGATATCGAGTTTAAAGGAATGATAACCGTCCTCCCCAAGGGTGTGAAACTTAATAACCGCGACTGGGTTGTGATAGAAGCGAAATTCTCAAGAGAGTACCACAAACTGTATCGGGGCAAAGGTCCTGTTCTCACTGTAACAGACCTTGCAATGACAAGCGCTCCAAAAGAAGAAGTAGCAACTTTTTATTGATAAAGAGACTGCAAGAAAGTTCAGAACACAAGGGGACGGTTCTCTTGTGTTAAAAAGCCACAGAACACAAGGGGACGGTTCTCTTGTGTTAAAAAAGCCAACAAATAATCCCGCGGAA
>JAZNJU010000166.1:0-8585 GCA_045578205.1 Clostridia bacterium
TTTAATTATGTCTGTCATAACCTATTTCCTTTCAAACAACATTATCTATACTAAATAATTTTATCACATAATAAGGAAAAATACCACACATTTTTTGTAAATTTCTGTAATATTTTTAAACTCTGTGTTGTAGTGATAAAACACAAAAATACTTTTGAGTTTTTGTAGAATTTTAACGATTTTTTCGACCTATTATAGTAATTTCTTGACATAATTTCACATTGTATGTATAATGTACCATATGAAGTTTCTTTTTACCAAAGGAGTTTATGATATGGAAATTACAAGTATCAAAATTAAGAAGTTTGAAACAGAAAGCAAAATGAAAGCCATCGCTTCTGTTACTTTTGACGATTGCTTTGCTGTACACGACATCAAAGTTATCGAAAACGAAGACAAGGTTTTCATTGCTATGCCCAACAAGAGACTCAAAGACGGAACTTTCAAAGATGTGGCACACCCGATTAATTTCGAATTCAGACAGATAATCGAAGCAAAAGTGATTGAGGCTTACAACAACGCAGAAATCGAAGAATAACATCCAGTATACTCTACCCCTCCGCTAAAGCGGAGGGGTTTTTGTCGTATTTATTCAAGTTTTTTTATAAAAAAACTTGAAACTTTCTTTAATTTGAAGTATAATAAATCTATATATGCATTAGAGAGGAAAGTTACTATGAGATTATCAAAATATTTATTGCCAACCCTGCGTGAAGTGCCCAACGAAGCGGAAATACCAAGCCATCAGTTGATGCTTCGTGCAGGACTTATAAGAAAACTTGCATCCGGTGTGTACGGTTACCTGCCGCTTGGACTCAAAGTTCTTAAAAATGTAGAAAAAATCATCCGTGACGGCATGGACAACCACGATGCACAGGAACTTCTTATGTCGGCTCTTCTTCCCAAGGAAATGTTCGAAGTTTCCGGCAGATGGGAAGTTTTCGGACCCGAGATGTTCAGATTAAGAGACAGAAACGACAGAGACTTCTGCCTTGGACCTACTCACGAGGAGATTTTTACGGATACTGTAAAAGCCAACATACGTTCCTACAAGCAACTCCCCGTTACACTTTACCAGATACAAACAAAATACAGAGATGAAAGAAGACCCCGTTTCGGTGTAATAAGATGCCGTGAATTCATAATGAAAGATGCCTACAGTTTCGATAAGGATGAAGCAGGCCTTGACGTTTCATACAAAAATATGTATGACGCCTACAGAGAAATCTTTGACAAAATGGAACTTAACTACCTTGTGGTAGATGCCGATTCCGGTGCTATGGGCGGAAGCGGTTCTCAGGAATTCATGGTTAAATCCGATATCGGCGAAGATACAATAGCATATTGTGAAAAGTGCGGCTACTGTGCTAATGAAGAAAAAGCAGTATGTATCCCCGACAACGCACCTGCAAGTGGGGAAATGAAAGAAGTAAACAAAGTACATACACCCAACGCAGGAACCATTGAAGATGTTACAAACTTCCTTGGAAAAACCGCGCAGGATTTTGCAAAGACAATTATATACAAAGCGGACGAGAAATTTGTGGCAGTAATGGTAAGAGGCGACCGCGAAGTAAATGACACCAAGGTTGTAAACGCCCTTGGCGGTGCTATAGAATTTGACCTTGCGCCTCTTGATGACCTTATGAGAATTACCAATGCAAAGGCAGGTTTCGCAGGCCCTGTCGGACTTGATATTGATGTATTTGTAGACAGCGAAGTTGCAAATATGGTCAATATGATTGTTGGTGCTAATGACACAGACTACCACCTGGAAAATGTCAACATTGGCAGAGATTTCAATGCCACAATCGTGGGTGATTTCAGAAACATCTCCGAAGGCGACCTCTGCCCCATATGCAAAGCGGAAAAAGTTAAAACCTGCCGCGGAATCGAAGTTGGACACATATTCAAACTCGGAACAAAATACTCAAAATCCATGGATTGCACTTTCCTTGATGAAAACGGAAAAGAGCAGGTTCCGATAATGGGCTGTTACGGTATCGGTGTATCGAGATGTCTTGCCGCAATTATTGAGCAGAACAGCGATGAAAACGGAATAATCTGGCCCATGAGCGTGGCACCATATCAGGCTATTGTTGTTCCTGTCAACGTAAAAGATGAAACCCAGAGCAAACTTGCGGAGGAAATCTACAGTGAACTCACCAAAAAAGGCATTGAAACTATCATAGACGACAGAAACGAACGTGCCGGAGTTAAATTCAACGATGCTGAACTCATCGGTATTCCTTTAAGAATTACCGTTGGCAAAAAAGCCGGCGAAGGAATTGTTGAGTTTAAGGAAAGAAAAAGCGGTAATCTGGAAGAACTCTCTGTTGAAGATGCAGTGGCGAAGGTGTTGGAAATCGTAAATAACTAATACGTTGGGGTTGTCAAAATTTATTTTGTACAACCCCCTTTTCAAAGAGGAAGTGACCACAATGGCTTTTATAATATGCGCATTTATACTGATTGCGGCAGACCAGATTTCAAAGTTCGCTGCAATCAAGTTTCTGAAACCTCATGAAACCATAGAAATCATTAAAGGAGTTCTTAGTTTCACATACGTGGAAAACCGTGGTGCAGCATTCGGAATACTGCAAAATGCAAGATGGGTGTTTATACTTTTTACAATTTTTGCTATGGGAATTATGGTTTTCTACAAAATTAAGAATAAACCGCAGGGCAAAATCATAAATACCTCTTTATGTCTGCTCCTTGCAGGTGCAACGGGCAATATGATTGACCGTCTGTGCCTTGGATATGTTGTGGACATGATTGAGGTCACCTTTATCGACTACCCTGTTTTTAATGTTGCAGATTGCTTTGTGGTTGTGGGAACCATTCTTCTTGCATACTACATTTTATTTATATATAAAGAGCCCAAGAAAGTTGATGACAATGGACAAAACCTATGAATTCACCGCACAGGAAAGCGGAATACGACTGGACAAGTTTATAAAAATCGATATTATGCCCCGTTCACAGATTCAGAAACTCATCGATGATGGCTACGCAAGTGTAAATGGAAAACCGTGCAAATCCTCGTACAAGGTAAAATGCGGAGATATTGTCAGCCTTACCGTTCCCGAACCGGAAATTCTCGACATTCAGGCAGAAGATATCCCACTGGATATTGTGTATGAAGATGAGCATCTTCTCGTTATAAACAAACCTCAGGGTATGGTTGTTCATCCTGCACCGGGTAACTACACAGGTACACTTGTAAATGCACTTATGTACCATTGCAAAGATTCCCTTAGCGGTATTAACGGTGTTATGCGCCCCGGAATAGTTCACAGAATTGATAAAGACACGTCGGGTCTGCTTCTTGTTGCCAAAACCAACGAAGCACACTTGTCTCTCTCGGAACAGATACAGAGCAAAACGGCAAAAAGACACTATGAATGTATAGTTTGCGGAAACCTTAAAACAAAGAAAGGCATAATTGATGCTCCTATAGGACGGCACCCCACCAACAGGCTTAAAATGGCTGTTACCCCTACCAATTCCAAAGATGCGGTAACACATTTTGAAGTTCTTGAAGAACTGGAAAACGCTACATATGTGGCGTGTGATCTGGAAACCGGAAGAACACATCAGATAAGAGTTCACATGGCATACATAGGACATCCAATAGTCGGAGATCCTCTGTATCTCAATAAAAATCCTTACAACTTAAACGGTCAGATGCTCCACGCAAAGGAAATAAGTTTCACTCATCCTGTTACAAATGAAAAAATGAGTTTTTCTGCACCGTTACCCCATTATTTCAAAGATTTGCTTATAAAACTAAAAAAACAGATGCCGTAAGGCGTCTGTTTTTTTATACAATATATGTAATTTTGTTTTTGGAAGCGACATTTAAAAAAACATCTTTTCCGACTTTAAAGTTATTTTCCTCAAGCATTTTGTATGAAGCCTCATATGCCAAATCATAGGTATTGTTATTCTCGCTAAGATGCCCAAGGGTTATATGCTTTGTTCCCCATATTGCAAGTTGTGTGGCAAGCCAGGCACAATTTTCATTTGACAGATGCCCGTTATCGGAAAGAATTCTCCGTTTGAGCGGATACGGATACGTACCGCTCATAACCATATCAACATTATGATTTGCCTCAATTACAACCGCCTCACACCCTGCAAGAGAACTTAACATTTGCTTGGTTATACATCCCGTGTCGGTAGCAAAACCGTATTTACATTCTCCGAATTCTATGGTGTATCCCACAGATTCAACCGCATCGTGAGGGGTTTTGAAAGGATGAATAACTGCACTTCCTATTTTGAACTTTTCTCCTGTGGCAATTTCGTTAACATACTTACTGTCCACGGAATTTGAACCTTTTGTTATACACGATGCTGTAGCAGAGTTTGCATACACAGGAACAGAAAACTTGCGTGTGAGGACATCCAGTCCGCAGACATGGTCACTGTGTTCGTGAGTAACAAGAACAGCATCTATATCGTGCGGGTCGGCTCCCAATTCTCCAAGTGCCGTTATTATCTTGGAAGCACTCACACCGGCATCAATGAGTAAAGTTGTGCCGGAATCCGAAATATATGTGCAATTACCGCTACTGCTGCTGTATAATGTACAAAACCTAATCATCTACTCTTTTAATATCAGCACCAAGTGCAAGAAGTTTCTCAACCATGTGCTCGTATCCTCTGTCTATGTGGCGGAGTTCATTCACTTCGCTTGTACCGTTGCACGCAAGAGCGGCAATAACCATACTTGCGCCTGCCCTGAGGTCGGTTGCGGTAACGCTGGCAGGTTCAAAAGGTGCACCGCCTGCAATGGTTGCCTTTTCTCCGTCCACAGTAACCTTGGCATTGAATTTGACAAGTTCATCAATATATTGGAAACGCGTTTCCCACACACCCTCGGTAACAACGCTTGTACCATTCACGGTTGCAAGCATAGCAACTGCCTGAGGCTGCAAATCTGTGGGAAATCCCGGATAAGGCATAGTTTTAATATTGATGGAACTTATGGGACCGTTTGTGTATATACGAACTTCCTCGTCCCCTTCTTCCACGCCAAATCCCATTTCCAGAAATTTGGCTGTTATGGCATCCAGATGCTTTGGAATAACATTTTTAACAACAACATCGCCTCTTGTAGCGGCGGCTGCAAACATATAGGTTCCCGCTTCTATCTGGTCGGGAATTATGGAATAGGTACCGCCCTTTAACGAAGATACGCCTGTAATTTTGATAACATTAGTTCCCGCACCGCGGATTTGCGCACCCATTGAATTCAAAAAGTTGGCAAGGTCAACCACGTGAGGCTCCCTTGCAGCATTCTCCAACACGGTCTTGCCCGGCGCCATTACAGCGGCAAGAATGGCATTGATGGTTGCTCCTACGGAAACAACATCGAAATATATATTTCCGCCGCGAAGCGAAGAAGCATCTATCTTAACAAAAACCTTATCTTCAGCGACAAGGCAGTTAAGGTATTTGAACGCCTTAATGTGCTGATCTATGGGACGGCTTCCGAAATTACATCCGCCCGGAGGGGGGACGTGAGCGTTTCCGAATCTTCCCACAAGAGCACCCATAAGGTAGTATGATGCTCTCATTCTTGCTGCAAGATCAGGGTCTGCCACGTATGTTTTGAGTTCTGTAGAATCTATAACAAGCGTATTTTTACCCTCTTTTTGCACCTTGGCGCCAAGAGATGTTATCATCTTAATTATGATATCAACATCGCTTATATCGGGAACGTTTTCTATACGGCAAACACCTTTTACCAGAAGTGCGGCAGGTATTATGGCAACAACTGCATTTTTTGCACCGCTGACAGAAACACTGCCCTTTAAAGGTTTGCCTCCGTTTATAAGAAGTTTTTCCACAATAATCCTCCTAAAAATTCCAACGAGAAATTCTCAAAAAATTATTCTTCCCAGTTATGGTAAATTTCCTGAACGTCATCGTTGTCCTCGAGACTCTCAATGAGTTTTTCCATCATGGTAATATCGTGTTCATCAGTAAGTTTAATGGTATTCTGAGGGATTTTTTCTACTCCTGCAGATTCGAATTTATATCCCTTTTCTTCAAGTGCATCTCTTACCTCGCGGAGAGATTCGGGAGAAGTTGATA
The DNA here is from genome assembly GCA_045578205.1 of Clostridia bacterium. Taxonomy (GTDB): domain Bacteria; phylum Bacillota; class Clostridia; order UMGS1810; family UMGS1810; genus RGIG8748. The sequence goes on from JAZNJU010000166.1 coordinate 6,109, forward strand.
TTTCATAGTACTCACCTTCACCGTTGAAATCATCTGCACCGCAATCCAGAGCATCCATCATAAGAGAATCCTCATCAACATCGGCGGATTTTGCAACAATAATCATTCCCTTGGTGTCAAACATCCAACTTACAGAACCGTTTGTTCCGAGGTTTCCTCCGAACTTGTCAAAGTAGTGTCTTAAGTCTCCGGCAGTTCTGTTTCTGTTGTCCGTGAGGGTTTCAACAATAACTGCAACACCGCCTATACCATAACCCTCATAGGTGATATCCTCATAGTTATCGGTATTCATATCGCCTGCTGCTTTTTTGATTACACGCTGAATATTGTCGTTTGGCATATTGAAAGAACGTGCCTTTGCAATGGCATCTTTGAGTCTTCCGTTAACTTCGGGGTCTGCTCCGCCTGCTTTTGCAGCAACCGCAATCTCCCTGCCCATTTTTGTGAAAATCTTCGCCTTTTGGGCATCTGATTTTTCCTTTTTGTGTTTTATATTGTTCCATTTGGAATGTCCTGACATTTTTTGACCTCCTAAAAGCAAATTACATTTAATTATATTCCATATTCTGTTATCTTGTCAAGAAGTGCATACCATATTTTGTATGTATTCTTATTTTCTGTTACTTACGAATAAGCCTTGATTCCACATAGAATCTCTTGTCACAGGCTTCCCCCATAGAGAAAGTTTTTCTGGGGAGCGCTCCGTCTACGGCAACGGTTTTGAAAAGTTCGCCCTTGTCCATAGATTCCAATATAAATCCAAAATTACTTCCCGTGGAAAGTTCCGTAACTACGGATTCACCGTGTATATAGTCAATTTTTCCATCATTTACTGCAAGATATTCATCTAAAAAGTTCTGCAGTGAACCAACAGTGATATTGGCAGTAGGCTCAATAACAGAGTATGTAGTTCTCTTGCCATCGTGTACAAGTTCAAACTGTTGTCCGCCCCCGCCTACACGGGCAAAACGAGAAAGTTCATCCATGAATTTTTTACTGTCCACATCGAACATAACTCTGTGTATCGCCTCAAACTCCAATGAAGAATCGTGAAGATTTACTATTTCGCAAAGTGCATATCTGGCAAGTGAAGCATCTCCGTCAATTCTGTTTTCTTTAACAGCATTGTAGTATTCCTTTGCTGTAGCAAGAGAATGATTTCCGTCACCCATAGCAAAGACCAGCGGTGTCTTTTCGTTCAAACCGTGTTTCTGGTTAAAAACTTCGACATCATCCAATGCAGAAAGTCTTTTTTCAAACTCTGCAGATGTGTCACTGTCTATCATATAACCGGTTATGTGGCCGGAATCCATCATCATATCAAAATCATACACGATTTCAAATTTGTCTTTGTTTTCACCCAAAAATTCGATTATTTCACACGCAGGGTCATCCACAAGTATCATAATGTGAGGAAGTTCCAACGGCGCATTTTCCCTAACCTTGAGCCTGGGAGGAATCCGCTCTACAACTGTTTTTTCGGTAGCGCGCACTTTTGACGTACTGCCCTTTGAATAGTCATATTCTTCAAGGTCTATTGTGCCGACTACACCTTTTCTGACAGAGCCGTTTTTGAGGGTGCGTTCAACATATATGTAGCAGTTATCATATGATTTGAAAATACCGTCTTTTATGTAACTGTCCATAGTCTTGTTGAGACCCTCTATTCTTTGAGCAACATCTTCATCTTCAAGATAAACCTCGGGCAAAATCAATTTATACGCCGACGGTTCTTCCTTGGTAAGTTCATCTACTTTCTGCCAATATTCAGGTTCTGAAGTGTACTGGTCACAAGCAACTGTACCCCATTTTGACATATCGGCATCTTTGGGCAAAAGGATATTTGCTTTGTTGAAAATCATTTTGTTATCCCCTTTTCTATAAACAATTTATTTATTTTTAAAATTTTATTTGCAAATACGACATTTTCTGCATATATTGTATCAGGAGGTGAATTTCATGATGGGTTTAAATTGCAGATGCAACAGTAACTGCACTGTTCTCTCTGTCATAGCAAGCATAATAGTAGGTGTTATAGTAACACTGCTTACCATAACCGCCCAGATTACCATTACAACAACTTTTGCCTGGGTAACGTTCGGCATAGCGATCCTACTGCTTGCACTTACACTGCTTGCATCATCCTGGTCAAGAAATATTTCCGTGAAAGAGTGTTTTTGCTTTATTATTCCTTATCTGATTACAGGTATTCTCGGAACAATACTGGCTTCTGTCATCTTACTCGGAATCACATTTGCAGCAACAAGCATAATCGGCGCTATCGTTGCCGGAGCATTGGGAGTTTTCTTCACTCTTATGATAACAACCATTGCCTGCCTTATTAAGTGTATATCCGGTTGTCTTGAATAAGACATTAAAAGAAGTGTTGGGGTGCAGTATTTGGTCTATTACAGCCGGTACTGTGCCCCTGCTTTTTTTAACACATCCCGTGCCCTGTGTTTATCTTCTTCCACACG
>JAZNJU010000167.1:0-20895 GCA_045578205.1 Clostridia bacterium
TCCTTATCTTTAAAACAAAGTACACTGTCCCCTGTCTTGGGAGAAATATTTTTGTATTGGTTTTCAAGTTTTCCGAATGATAAATCCTGAAGCATAAAAATCCCTTTCTTAAAATCCTGTTTTTCTTATATATTCACCTAATTATCATCCCTTGGGGCAAACATTCACAAACTGATTTGCTCCCTTTTCAATGGTAAAAATTTCGTTTGTTTTGCCCATTGGCATCATACCAAAATCGGGCATTGGAGGAATTTCTCCAAAGGGAGGCACACCTTCCATATCATCGGAGAACTTTGTTCTTTCGCCGTTTGGCATGGGCGGTCTTTTTGTATCTTTAGGAAATTCGGGTGGTGTACCATGCTCACCGTCAGGCATTTTCGGTCTTTCGCCATGAGGCTTCATACCTTGCATATCTTCCGTTTTGGTTGCAGCCAACTGAGTGTCCCCCTGCCAGAGAGTGTAATCGCCCGCGGTAAGTTCATCTCCTGCAACAACAAGGCAGGTGAATGAATTTTCGGGTGCACACTCCAAAGAGGTTTCTCCGTCTGTATTCTTGAGTACATATGTGCTTTTTCCGTCCTGAGGACTTGCAAAGCGAAATACTGCGTATGTAGCATCTCCGCCTGCAATATGGTCGAGCATATTGCCCGATGCAACTACCTTTCCTCCGTTTATAAAAATCCCCTTATCGGAGTCTATTCCCGAATCGGGACTTGAAGAACAAGCCTGTGCCGTAACGGTGCCTCCGTTTATAACGAGCCAACCGTTTGAATCAATACCGTCTCCCTCACCTGTGGCACCTGTGCAAATAACATTTACCGCACCGCTGTTTATGGTGGTTACGGAAACATTGTCCTCGTTTGTGTTTATGCCGTCATTTCCCGAGGCGATATTTAAAACTGCACCATTTACGGTAAGGTGAAGTTCTGTACCAAGTCCTTCGTTTTCGGCATTGATATTGAGCACTCCGTCTCCTTTTTCCTCACCGCCTATATTCATAGACATTTTTGAATAAAAAGCCGCGTCGTACTTGTGGAGTTTTTTGCTTTCCTTAACCTCAGTACCGTCGTCGCTTAGTTCGACTGATTTGTATATTTTTGCAACATAGGAGCCGTTTACATTGTTTTCGGTGCCGTCAGAAACAATTACATTTGCACCTGCCTTTGATGTATCCGCATCTTTTGATGCTGTTTTTTCGTCCTTTTCGCCGCATTCGTAAACATTGTAGAAAATGACTGCAGGGGCGACTTTGCACGTGATGTCAACACCGTTGAGCACCAGGGTAACAACCGCTTCGGGATCGTCTTGGGCATCTTCGCCCAGGTCAACAGCAATCTGTCCCAAAGACAGTTTTCCGCTAAGAACATACCTGCCCGGTTTTGTGATATGCACCACCGTATGTGCATCTGCCTCACTCTGCTCGTGACTGTCTTCCTCGGTGCCCTCGCCGTAGGTAAAATCCTGACCTGCAAGATAGAAAACAATGTCGTTTGCACTGTAAACGGCTTTTGTGCTGTCTTTTGAAATTTTCTTGCCGTCAACCGTAATTTTGCCGTCGGAAAGATTAATATAAACACCGTCACCTTTCACTTTTAATCCCTTGCAACCGCAAAGCAGGAGTGTGAATATCATTAAACACACAAATACTCTTTTCATTTTGCACCTCCGAAAATCAAACATACAATTTATCTTTTCCAAGTATCTCTCGGGTTACCCTTATAAACTCTGCCATGGCTTTTGTGCAATATCTGTTTTTCTTATGAGCAATGTACAGGTTTCTTTGCTGTTTTTCATTTTGTATTTTGTACAATAAAACATTGTCACCGCCTCTTCCGTACTTCAAAAAAGTATCCGTGATGAAGCACAGACCTATTCCCGAATCTGCAAGAGCAAACGAGATGTTGAGTTGATCCACCCTGAACGCAACCTTTGGCTGAATATTTTCTCCCTCAAAAAAATTCAGGGCACGTTTATGCATGTCATTTCCTTTTTTCAGAAGAATAAAGTTTTCATCTTTGAACATTTTTATTGAGACTGTTTCAACGTCTTTGAGTGTAACTGTTCCATCGTAAATACTTTTGGGTTCAATCTGAAATTTCTTTAGTTTTTCATTTATCTTTCTGTCTTTTGGTACACATAGCAGTATATCTTCACTTGCAAGAAAGAACCTCTCGCAATTATCAGGATTTTCATCAAAACTGTCTATGATTATATCAATCTGCTCATTATTTATCATCTCACGCAGATTCAGTGAATTTCCCTCTGCAAGTTCAACCTCAATATCGGGATAAATCTTATTGAAACGATTAATAACCCTGGGAAGTACATAAGAAGAAAGATAGTTTGTACCCCCTACAACGATTTTGCCCGTTTTCAGATTGTTGATATCGTTTATTCGGTTAAAAAACTCTTTTTCGGCAGTTATAATGTGCTCACATGCGGCTATGTACTCCGCTCCTGTTTCAGTAAGTTTTAAGGTACTGCCTACTCTTTCAAACAAATCGGCACCGAGTTTCTTTTCGATATTTTTTATTGCCACGCTAAGCGATGGCTGCGAAATGAACAACTTTTCTGCGGCTTTGGTAAAACTGCCTTCTTTGTAAACCTGATAAACATAATTGTATTTACTGAACACAATAGCACCTCTATAGTTTTTTTCTATGGGTTTAATTTAAAAATAGTATTTGACTATATATTACCATAAATATATAATGATATCAACAAATTTATGGAGAGTTACATATGATAAAAAAATTTTCAACAACATTCATTATAATGATTTTAGCCGCTCTTTCGGCATTGAATTATGCAATTTTTATATTTCCAAACAGATTTGCCCCCTCAGGTATCGACGGCATATGCACTATGATACAGGACATGACGCATATAAACATCGGTTATCTTTCTTTTCTTGTCAACGTACCTCTCATTATAATCTCTTTCTTTGTATTAAACAAGGATTTTGCCATAAAAAGTACGGCATACATAATTTCATTTTCAATAAGTTCCATCGTCTATGAGAAAATAGACCTTTCACCGTTTTATTACATAACCAGCAACGGAAGCAGTATTGTGCTTGCCCCTATCGTTGCAGGAGTAATAAGAGGTATGATCTATTACATTACATTAAAGTTCAACGGTTCCAGCGGAGGGGTAGATATAATATCCGCGCTCATTAAGCACAAAAAGCCTTTTTTGGACCTTATGAACACAATTTTCTTTTTCAATATGATTGTTGCTTTGTGCTCGTATTTTGTGTACGGTATGAATCCGGAACCTGTTATCTGCAGTATTCTCTATTCATTTGTTACATCAACCGTAAACAACAATATACGCATTACATCAAGCGAAAATATAAAATATGAAATCATTACCAAAGATGCCGAAAAACTCTGCGGAGAAATTTCCAAATGTCTCAAACAGCCTGCAACGATAATCGATGCGCACGGAGCCTATTCGGGTATGAGCACAAAAATGGTAGTGTGCGTTGTGGGCAAAAAACTTGCACCGTACTTTGAGGAACTGATATTAAATCATCCTGATTGCGTAGTATTCAAAAGTACCGTTGGAAACTCCTTGTCCGGCATTACATACAAATAGTTCTTTGAATTAATTTATTGTCTATTTCAAACGAAAATCCCCTTTAACCCGGATTTCCTGCATACATCCCCGGCTTTTATTATTCAGCACAACACAGCCTTCCGAAAAACGGAAAGGCTGTGTTGTAATTTTTATTGAAGAGATTTTTATAAGTTAATTATATTTCGGGGATTTCCATTATCTGTCCGCCGTTTTCGATAGATTGCGCGGCAATTATACCGGGAAGAGCCATATTGATAGCAAGGTCAACGTCTACGGGAGACGGAGCATCTTCAACGATACATCTTATGAAATCGAGCACCATCTTTCTGTCGGCACCGCCGTGCTCATCCCAAGGATCTGTAGGCTTTTTGAGGCCTAAGGGAATTTCCATTTTTTCCTCCAAGGTTCCGGGGATATCGGCAAATCTTGCAAAGGTGTGTGCCTTTTCAAGAGGCTTTGTGATGTCTGTCTCCAGAGTACCCCTTGTACCGAATATGGAGAAGTTGTGGTCAAAACCGTGGTATGCACCAAAGGAGATGAGAATCTTTATGATTGCTCCCTTTGCGGTCTTGAAGATGGCAACTTCCGTCTTGGGGATTTTGCTGTAAGGATTGTACTTGATATCCGTTCTCATACAGGATACACTTACGCATCTGTCATCGAGGATGTAGAGAAGGGGTCCCAAGTTGTGGGTTAGGTACTTTATTGCAGGATTCCAGAGTCTCCAGTGGTTGGGATCCTCGGGAGGCTGATAGTCTCTGTAATCTCTTGCGTGTATGTACTCACTCTCTGCGTATACAGCCTCACCCAACTTACCGTTCTGGTACATATCTTTCCATGAACGGATAAACTCCCAATAGCAGCAGTTTTCCGCATTCATGTATTTAAGTTCGGGGTGAGCCTTAACAGCGGCTTTGAGTTGTTTTGCTTCCTCAATGCTGTTAATAGCGGGGATTTCGCTCAAAACGTGTTTACCGGCTTCAAGAGCCTTTATAACATATGGCACGTGGCATACAGCATCGGTTGCAATAAGAACCGCATCGATATCGGCATTGGCAATAAAATCATCGTAATTGTCAAATCCCTGTACCTTGTAGCCTGCTTCCTCACACATCTTGACACCGTCTCTCAAAGGTATCTCGGCACGGTCACAGACTGCAGTTATATTAAAGTGCTTTGCGCCAAAAGCGTTTTTGATAAGTCTTCCGCGTCTAAGACCTACAACGCCCATCTTTACTACTTTTTCTTCCATAGAGAAAGCCTCCGTTTCTGTATTTTCGAGTTAATTATAGTTTTAAAACCTGCAAATATCAATTCTCAATATTCATATTTTGGTACTCTATATTATTGAATGCTTTCCGCATAGTCGTTGAGCCTTTTTAGGAGCCTTTTTGCCACGGGATTTTCCTCTCTCAGGTCCACCGTACACACAGCATAAAGTGTTCCGTTATGCTTCTTTACGGCAAGAACATTCTGGGTGTGCCAGTTCCCTGTTTCGGTTGTGGTGTCTTCTCCGCAGTTTCCGCTTGTTAAAACGGGGGTAAAGCCATTTGCAGTAAATGTACTGTAAGCAATGGGGGTTATCATATCCTCGTCTTTGTTGTACCAATAGGAAAAGTCCTTTGGTCCGAACTCATCCACCACGGGGTGTCCCGTCTTTCGGGATACAAAGTGCATTGGAGACATACCGCACTTTCTCACGGTAACCGTTTCACCTGCAATACTGTGTTCGCCCTCGGAAAGATTGCATATAAGTTCAAGTCTGCGGCTTGGTACTATGTCAACATCGCTGAATACTTCTATGTCCTGAGTGTCATATGTAACAACACTTCCTTGCTTATTAAGAAGAACAGCCTTGAGTGTGAAGACTTCTCTGTCTGCCACATCGGATACCGTGAAAACAGCATCTGCTATATAGTTCACATCACAATCCACCATATGTGCAGATTGGGTTCCCGTTTTAAGAAGCACATTTCCCTTATAGAGTTCAAATCTCAGTGTGTAATCACCCTCGGTATTTGTATCGTTACAAAGGTGTGCCTCAATACTTATTTCTTCTCCTGCGGTATAAGTAAATCTGTCTGTTCTGAGACTTACCTTTATGGGCTCGAGTGAATTTCTGTATTCAAAATATGCTCTCTTGGGATTTCTCTCGCAATCCATAATGGTCTTCATCCATCCCGACGGCCATGCGTCTATGAACAGATGGATAGCATTGGAAATCATACGGCTGTCTCTGCGATAGGCATCGGTCATAACCTTGGTTGCCCACGCCTGATAGTCCTGACTGGCGGAAATCCAAGACACGGCATCATCCTGTGTGTCGAAGAAGTGATAGTGTATGTTCTTTGTCTGGCATCTTACTATATTGGCAGGATCAAAAGGCTCCTTGAGCCACTTTTCGGGATAGTATTTCTTCATAATGTCAAAATCTTCAAGTCCCTCTGCTCCGTACTCACCGCAACCGTAATACCATCCGGGCTTAACCTCTACGTTGTAACCCTTTATAAGTCTGCCTATATCTACCCCATGACCGTTGTACCAGCAGGTGTAACAATGAAAATCGGGCATACCCTCTGTGGGGGGATTGAAATCACCGTCAACATGCTTTATTATGCGGTCGGGATTGTTGAGCCTCACAATAACATTGCACGCCGAGAAGAACTCCTCAAGTTCGGGACGTTCAAGATGGCGGTGAGGCTCCGTTGTAAGGTCGGGGCGAGGCTCGTTGATATATGTAACCATTATGCAAGACGGGTGACTGCGTATAAGACGCTCCATCTCCTCTGCCTGACGGATACCCTCGGCAACCTTGTTTCTCCTCATACTGCCGAAAAGCGGCAAATCAGTCTGCACCATGACACCAAGCATATCGCAATAGTCATAGACCTCACTCTGAACAGGTCTTTGCGTGATGCGCAGAAAGTTCATATTGCAGATTTTTGCAAGAAGCATATCATCAACAAGGCGTTCAAAGTCACCGTTCATTACATCAAGTTGCTCATACCCCATGGTATTGGCACCGCGCAGACGGATTTTTTTGCCGTTGAGATATAACATTCCTTTGGGTTCTGACTCCAGATCCTGTCTCATTTCACGCATACCGAATGTCACCTTGCCGGTATCGGTTATCTCACCGTTGTACACAAGTTTAAGTTGCATCTGATAAAGATGCGGTGTGTCGGGACTCCAGAGTTTGTATTCCTCCATGCCAAAACTCACTTTGTAAAGATTGGTTCCCCTCTGGGCAGGATACTTATACAGTTCTTTGGTTTCAAAAACAGCATCTTCAAAAACAGTTTCCTCAAAATTCTGTCCGTACACCGATATCACAAACGATAAATCTTTGGCAATATATTCGGTGCTTTCAACCTCAATCCATGCTTCTGCCCTGTTTTCGGAAATTACGGGACGGACAAACAAGTCGTGTATATGAGTTTTGTTTCTTATCTCAATATACACATCATCATAAAGTCCCATACCCGGCGGACAGTGATGCCAGCCCACCTCGGGGTCATCCCAGCCGATACCCGTGGCAGCATACAGTTTATCACCCTGCATCTGGTCTCCGAAGCCGGCACCGTTGTAGACGCAGTCGTTTTTCAAGACGATTTTAAGGCTGTTGCTTCCTTTTTTCACAAGTTCGGTAATATCAAATTCAAAGGGTGCAAAAAAACCCTCGTGCCGTCCGGCAAATTCGCCATTTACCATGATTGCCGCTTCGTAGTCGGCTCCGCCCACACAGATGTATACACATTTGTCTTCAATTGTCCCGGGCAGTGAAAACTCTGTTTCGTACACTTGTTTTGCATATCCCACAGGTCCGCCGTAGTGAGGAAGTGTAATCTTTTCTTTGCCGTCGAGCAAGAACTCCCTGATTGGTATTCTCTCATTCACAGCGGCGATTTCAGGTGCTAAATTTCTAAGATACGGCTTATATATATCCCTCATGCGGCCAAGTTCGTCACAGAGTTCTTTCTTCGTATCCATTTTTTTGGCGGTGGCAACTATCTTGCCGTCCGGTTCCCCCAGAACACACCTTACGGTATCGTGAGGTATCGGCTCCGGCGTGTACAAAAGGTCCTTTCGTCCGCCGGCACCGGTTACTGCTATTTCGAGAAACTTATCCTTTGCCATAATGTCACCTACTTCTGTAATGTTTTGAAACTGAATTTGAGATAAGTACTGCGTTCTTCAAAGGGTGCAAGTTTTGTGAGCCAGTCAGCATTTTTTTCCTTGTCTGCAGGCCCGTTGATTGTTCGCGGCTCAAGGCCCACGACATATTCGCTCTCGCCCATCATTTTCCATATGAGAAATCCGGGCAGGGTGTCTCTCTTGTATGTAATGTATGCGCCAATGGTTGAATTTTCTATACCAACTGTTTCCTCATCGCCTTCAAAATACACGTGCACACATTCTTCTTCCTTGCCGTGTACGGGCGCTGTAATGTCTGCAATATCGGACGGTACATTAACCATTCTTGCGCCGTCTGTTACAAGAGGATATCCAAAATTGCAGTGGTAGCAGATGGCTGTTCCCTCTTCGTGGAAACTTTCATTTACAATGGTGTCTTCCACTGTGAAACTGCTTTCAAACAACTTGGCGGTTATGGTGCGCTTTAGAACAAGATTAACACCGAAAACCATACTTTCACGCATTTCTCCCGATACACGCATGACATATTCATCTCCCACCCAGTCAGCAAAAACGCTGACTTTTGAAGCGGGAATATTTGCTATCCTGCCGTGCTGTCCTTCACCGTCATACGGTTCGCCAACATTTTTGAGACCGCAGGTGGTAATGAGACCGCCGCAGAATCCACGCAAAAAGCCAAGTCCGTCCTTTTCGTAGAAACAGGGAGAGGTTATGCCGGTTTTGGATATCCAACTTACATTTTGCCCCATAAAGGATGCCTGAGCAATGTCCATACACCTGTCGGGGAGCACGGTAAAGCATATTTTGCCTGTGTTTATCTCGATGGCGCGTACGCCTTTTGCTCTGCCGCCGCTGAAAACAAAATCCCTTATACCGCCTATTTGCTCTACGCTTCCAACTCTTTTTAACAATTCTTTTTTATTCATTGTTTTTGCCTCACAGGGAAAGAAGTTCTTTTTTCATTTCTTCGGACATGGGGTTTCCGTATTCGCTTACCTGATACGCTTCTGCAAAGCGGATTTTTGAGCCTCTTTCCTTGCCGTAAAGTTCTGTGAGTTTTTGTCTGTGACGTGCTGCAGGCTTGGCATAACGTGCCATATATCCTATTTCAATGCCCAGCACCTCTTCGTCTGAAGTGTCGGCTGTTATTTCCTTGCCTTTAAGCCAGAGGAAACGCATTTGCGCATCCTCGGGCACTTCCTGTGCACGTGTGTACGGAAGCCACTCGTAGACCTGAGATACATTGATATTTGCTATGGCAAGTTTAGTGTCTATTTCGCTGTCTATATCTATAACTATATCGGCTCTGAACGGGGGATTTGTAAAAGGATCCTCGTTGTGCATAATAACCGGCATAAATCTCATTGCAGGCACATCGGGGCACTCGTGAGGAACTGTGAGCAGGTAGGATGCATCCTGCACCAGAAGTGCCGAGGTTCTGTGGTCTGCATGATAATCATTTGTTCTGTGACATATGATTAAATCGGGGTTGAATTTTCGTATGTATCGGATGGTACGTTTTCTTGTTTCGAGGTCTGCCACTATGTTGCAATCGTCTATATCCCACACGTCGTATGTAATGCCGAGTTTCTTTGCCACAGCGGCTGATTCTTTGGCACGCTTTGCCGTAGTCTCCTCGGGTGTCATAATGTGGTGACCTCCGCAACCGTTACACATGCTCAAAAACTGAACAGTATGCCCTGCCTTGATAAGTTTGGAGGCGAATCCTCCGCATTCAAATTCGCAATCGTCCTGATGTGCGCCTATCATGAGAATTTTCATAGAATTAATCTTCCTTTCAACGATGTGTAATTTTTTAAAAACAATGGCAGCATAAAAATGCCGCCATTGTTTTGTGTTTTGAATAGATTTATTGGTTAGCCTGAGGCCACTGTACCGTAGCGCAATACGGATAGAGAGTTGCAAGATCTTTCCATACAAAGAGTTTAAGTTCTGTACCGCCCTTGAGTTCAAAGTTTTCAAAGGTTATTGTTCCGTTTCCGGAAAGATTTGTGCCATCCCAGGGGATTGCATTCTTAAGGGAATTGTTTTCTCCATAGCACGCAAGGATTACCTTACAAGGCAGGTTGTTTCCTTTTCCGTCATATTCCCAACTTACATTTACCTTTCCTTCTTCAGCATTTACAACATTGAGTGATGTGCCGAATTTGGGACCAACAGCAACTTCTGTTGCTTTGGATGCTATGACATCATCAATATAATATGTTCCGCTTGTTCTTGAAACAAAAACTACAGCACCATAGCCTGAGGAAAAGTCGATTGTGTGGTCATAATTTGCAAAAGCATTTTCGCCACCAAATACCTTAACATTGTTTCCTTTTACAGACATAGAAAGATTGTTCCAATCAGAAGATTCAAGCGGTTGCTCATCAACTGTCATACCTCCGCATTGGTGTGCGTTGTCTGTTACATCACCTATACCATATCCGGTTTTATTGTAGGCTTGGTTTGCCTGAAGGAACATCCACTTGTTTGACGTACTGCGTAAAGCACCTCCGTAAATGCCGCCTTTACCCCATTTGCCAACACTTTCACTACGGTCTGCCTGCATGGATATCTGTAATGTCTGGTAGGTCGTGTCTTCGAATTTAGTCTTTAATTCAACATTATAATCTGTCGTTGCAAGTCTTGCGGCATCGAAGAACTTAGTAGCAGTCATTCCGTAAGTTGAAAAGTTATAGGAATCGTAATAGGGATAAACACCCTTTCCTGCCATACCTGACACCTGAAGATATTTATCAGCACCATCTACATACAGTGTACCGTTTCTCCATGATGTTGTTGCACCGGTGTCACCTTCGTAAGTCTGGAAATCATCTTTCCAGAGTTCTTCTACCTTGAATGCTTTGGTGTAGGTCTGCGGGAGCATAGCCGATAAGTCAGTTGCGGATAATCCTGCTGCAATGCTGATTTCGTATATAGAACCAAATGTTATACCGCCTGCAGGCTTAATTACATATGAGTAATTGGTGTTTGCTGTCATGCCACGTGTTGTTTCCTTGGATGCAGGCTTTTTAACTACTGTAAAATCAGTTACGGAAGTTGTTTCGTCCTTTGTGAGAGTAATTGCATTTTTGAGTGCATCAGCATCTACCTCTGCAGAAAGGTCCAGCATAATCTTGGTAGAGTCTGCGTTCCAGTAAGGAATTTCCAAATTACCAAACGTAAGTTCGGTCATCTTTGTAGCAATGACATCGTCAATATAAAAGGTTCCGCTTGATCTGGTAACGAAAACTACTGCACCATAGCCTGTGGAAAGGTCGATTGTGTGGTTATAATTTGCAAAAGCATCTTCTCCTGCAAATACTTTGGCATTGTTTCCTTTTACAGACATAGAAAGTGCGGTCCAATCGGCATCAAGCGTCTGCTCATCAACGGTCACACCGTCACAGTCTTTCATGTTGTCCTGCATCGTACCTATACCCTGTCTACCGTCATTACTTGCATATTTTTGATACGCATTAAGAAACATTTTGTTGTATTCGCTTGTGCCGGCAGCATTCTTGTAATACTGTGCACCGCCGCAAAAACCGGGTTTACCCCATTTACCCACACTCTCACTACGGTCCGTCTGCATGGATATCTGCAGTGTCCTGTTAATGTTAGTAGCGTTTGATTCGTCAAATTTAACCTTTGCTTCAACACTATAGTCTGTCGTTGCAAGCCTTGCGGCATCGAAGAACTTAGTTGCAGTCATTCCGTAAGTTGAAAAGTTATGTGCATCGTAATAGGGATAAACACCCTTTCCTGCCATACCTGACACCTGAAGATATTTATCAGCACCATCAACATACAGTGTACCGTTTCTCCATGATGTTGTTGCACCGGTGTCACCTGAGTAAGTCTGGAAATCATCTTTCCAGAGTTCTTCAACGGTAAAAAGTTTGTTGCAATCTGTTCCGGCAATATTCAAGTTATAAATAACATCAAATTCAACACCGCCCTCGGGCTTAATTACATATGAGTAATTGGTGTTTGCTGTCATGCCATGTGTTGTTTCCTTGGATGCCGGCTTTTTAACTAATGTAAAACTTACAGGACTTCCGCCTTTTGTAAGCGTAATATCAGACTGAAGTTTTGCTACTGCTACTTCTGCCGAGAGGTCAATCATAATCTTGGTTGAGTCGGCATTTAAGTATGTTACCGAAACTACACCATCTGCCATAGCGGTAAAGGTTACCATGGACATACACATAAGTACGGCAAGAAGGATTGAGATAATTCTTTTTAACATTTATGTCACCCTTTTTATTTATTTTGTGCAAGGCAGGCATCTACCTGCTTTTGCAATTCTTTTATGATTTTTTCAACGCCAACTTTGCTGAGTTTGTCACGATATGCTTTTTCGTGCTTTTTGTAATTCACATCAAGACCTTGAATTACATAGGTATATTCATCTATAACAGATGTCATGTTTGCAAGTTCCGTTGTAATGGGGCTTGTGTCGAGAACGAAATTCATGAGAACAGATTTTTCTGCTTCTTCATTGAGTTTCTTGGTCTCTTCCCATACATCACTTGCTGTACCCTCGGGAACAATGGCATTGAACTGGCATCCCCACATCCAACTGTATGTACTCCAGCCGGGGTTTTCAACCTTGGCTATTTTTCCGTCTTTTGTGAGGTTGTAATGCTTGCCCTCTATACCGTAGGATATGAGATTGTAGAATTCCTTGTCTGTGTTGAGAAGTTCAATAAGTTTAATAGCCTTCTCGGGGTTTTTGGAGTTTCTGCCGATTGCAAGCATTGTAGAAAGACAGTTTGCGGATTTTACATAAGGAGTATTAACATTCTTTATGGATACAACTTCTTTTCCAAACTTCTGGGTGAGTGTCTCCTCTACTCCCGGTTTCCAAACATCATTCCACACCGCATATTTACCGTTGTTGAAATCCATGGAGTCATCGCCCACAGAGAGAATGTCCGCACGAATATATCCTTTTTTCAGCCATTCATTACGCAGTGCAACGCCTGCCTGATATTCCGGACGATCGTACATATAGAATACCTTTGCTTTGGGATCGCCTTTAAGAACTGCAAATCCGGGTGTTATTTCTTCAAAACCGGGGAAGTCGGGATCATCGCTTATTTCAAAATAACCCGAGTTTGTGCGGAAAGGTATCATGTCGGGTTCGCCTTCCTTGATGGCCTTAAGGTAAGGCTCAATCTCGGGATAAGATGTAATAGACTCTGTGTCAAGCCCGTACTTGTCTGCAAGTTCCTTGTAGGTGAACATTACTACCGCATTGGCATTAATCTGCTCGTTGGGAACTGCATATATGGACCCTTCAAAGGTAACGGCATCCCAAAGATACTGAGGTATCTGCTCCTTTAATGCAGGAGTGGTTTCGAGAAGTTCGTCAAGGCACATAAGTCCGCCCTTGGATACGGCATTTGTATATTTGTTTACATATCCTGTAAAGCAAACATCATATGCCTCACCCGAAGCCATAATCATGTTCATCTTTTCGCTGTAGGCACCCGAATCAATGAGTTGGATGTCTATTTTGGCACCGATTTTGTCTTCGGTAATCTTGTTTGCTGCTGCTACGACAGATGCAAGGTCAGTCTGTGCTGAACCCGGCATATATATCTTGAGTGTGGGTGTTCCGCCCTCGTCAGAGCCTAACTTACACGCACACAATGCAAATGCCATAGTTGCAACAAGCATTAATGCAATTAGTCTTTTCATTGTTTTTCCTCCTTTTAATTTTTTATAAATAAATATCTGATTCAACCTTTAACAGAACCTACGGTAAGGCCCTTTGTAAAGTACTTCTGGAAGAACGGGAACACTACAAGCGCAGGTCCTGCCACAACAACCGCCATTGCCATGCGGACGGTTTCGGTAGGAATTTCGCTCAAATCCAGGCTGGCTCCCATTCCGCTTTGCTCCGCTTGCTGCAATGCAGTAATGTTCTGCAGTATTCTCTGAAGTTGATACTGGAGACTCATGAGGTCGGGATTATTTATGTATATCATGGAAGTATTCCAGTCGTTCCACTTACCAAGGAACGTAAACAGTGCTATGGTAGCAAGAACAGGCTTGGAAAGAGGAAGAATCATCTGGAAGAAGATTCTGTACTCAGAAGCACCGTCCATAAATGCCGACTCCGATATTTCTTCGGGAATAGCCTGCATTGTAGTTCGTATCATAAACACATACCAGGGACTGATAAGTCCGGGTACAATGTACATCCATATGGTATCGCCCAAACCGTAGAGTTGAGTGTACACAAGGTAGTTTGCAACCATACCGCCTCCGAAAAGGCTGGTAAAATACAGTATAAGCGCTATTACGGATCTGCCTTTCAATATTCTTACCGAAAGCATGTATGCCATCATAGCCATACACAGTACCGAGAGCACCATGCCGACTATTGAATAGATAATCGTTACTTTGTATGCCTGGATTATAACCCCGGGGTTTTCAAAAACAAACTTGTATGCAGTAAAGTCTATCTTTCTCGGTATGAAAGAATAGCCGTGCTCGACTATGTCTGCCTCACTGGAAAGCGATACGCTCACAAGCAGTACCATTGGCGCTATAACGATTACGCAGAGCAGAATCAGGACTATGTTGAGGATATATTGGTGATTATTCTTTTTCTTCATTGTGATGTCTGCCCTCCTATTATATAAGACCGTAGTCGGGGTCTATCATCTTACTTAATTTGTTGGTTACAAGCACCAGTATAAGGCCTATTACAGACTGAACGAGACCCACGGCGGTACTTGTGCCCATGTCACCGACAACTCTC
Source organism: Clostridia bacterium (assembly GCA_045578205.1). GTDB lineage: Bacteria > Bacillota > Clostridia > UMGS1810 > UMGS1810 > RGIG8748. The sequence continues at coordinate 14,519 of JAZNJU010000167.1, forward strand.
ATTGTACGGAATATGTATGTATCAATAACATCGGTTGTTTCATAGAGCATACCGACATTTCTTGTAACCTGATAGAAAAGACCGAAGTCGGAATGGAAGATACCGCCTATTGCAAGAATTGTCATTATTACTATAAGCGGAAGCAGACACGGCAGAATGATGTGACGGATAACCTGACTTTTGTTGGCACCGTCTATCTGCGCGGCTTCGACAAGCGATTCGTCTATTCCCATGAGTGCCGCATAGTAGACTATACTGTTGTAACCCACATTCTTCCATACATAAAAGATAGTGAGTATAAACGGCCAGTAGTCAGGCTCTGTGTACCAGGATACCTTTTTCATACCCAGTGATGAAAGAAGTCCGTTTACTATACCGTAACTGGGTTCAAGAAACGCATATGCCATGTAACTTACAACAACCCACGAGAGAAAGTGCGGGGTTATCATAATCGTCATATATACCTTGGTCCTAAGACGGCTTATGAGTTCATACATAAGAAGCGCAAGACCAACCGACGTTATGAGGTTTACTATTATGAATACAAAATTCATAGCAAGCGTGTTGGTGGTTATTCGTGCAAAGTCCGACGACTTGAAGAAGAACTCAAAATTCTTGAAACCAACCCATTCGCTTCCGAAAATACCTTTGTCGTAGCGGTAATTTTTGAAACCTACTATAATACCAAACATTGGAACATACCTTGTAATGACAACTATCAGCATGGGTATAAGTCCGATGGAATACAGTTGCAGTATGCGTCCGCGATATATGCCAGATTTTTTCTTTTTTGCACGCTGGTGATGTGCAAACTCCTGATGTGTGACTGCCTTGCTCATTTCATCCTCACCTTCGTAAAATAATTGTAATATTATTATACGATGTTCAAACGGCATTTCCAATTCTCTATATTCATTTATTAGTTCTCAATATTATCGACCTTTGGAAAAAGCATATTTTGGATTTGACTTTTTAAAAAACTGTAATTACAATATATATTGTAGCAACAGTTACAGTGGTAAAAACACAGGGCAATGTACCTCTGTGTTTAAATGACGGAGGTGTTTTTATGTACAAGTTTATCATCATAGATGATGAATATTCATCTGCAAACCAGTTCGGTTCTGCTATCGAATGGGAAAACTACGGATTTCGTCTCCAACAGGTTTTCTGCGACAGCGAGAAGGCGCTTGACTTTCTTGAAAATAATCATGTTGATTTGATTTTTACAGACATAAGAATGCCAAAATATTCCGGAATAGATATTGCCAAGTTCTGCCAGACACTGAAAAATCCTCCGTTTGTTGTGTTTATAAGTGCTTATTCCGAGTTTGAATATGCGCGTCAGGCGATAAAATACAAAATTTTCGATTACCTCACAAAACCGTTTTCGTTCTCGGACATAGAAAACACCCTTGTGAAAGTGTACAACACTCTTATTGAACAATCCAACGGAAATGAGATGTTTGCAAACAATCTGGAAATTCTGGAACAGCAGTATGTATTCTCGGAGTTAATTCTGGGCAATGTACATTCCGATGATGAACTTAACAAGAAAATCGAAACACTGGAACTGCCGTCCTATATTACTCAAAGCAAATGTGCACAGATTTCTGTGAAAATAAATAATTTTGATGACTATATGCAGACGACCTGGAAACACGGAACCGACAAACTGTACAATGCCATATCCTATATATCGCAATCAAAAAACAAACTCTTTTGCTGTAACTGGGCATATGCGCAGGATACATTTGAAATAATTGCCATTGACCTTAACAGAAACTTTGAAAGCGAACTGGAAGCATATATACACCAATTAAAATCCAATCTAAGCCAACTTCTGTCTCTGGACGATATTACAGTAAACTATGTTGAAATACCCTCCTTGTCGTATTATGTAACAAGAGGTCACGGAGACGGCAAAGATATGGAAGAAGACATAATAATAAAGAGGAGTCTCCAGTTTATGAGAGACAACTACCAAAAGGATATTTCATTAAATGATGTTGCAAAATATGTTTCATTGAGCCGTGTGTACTTTTGCTCATATTTCAAAAAGAACACAGGCGAAAACTTTGTAGATACACTGAACAAATACCGTGTGGAAAAAGCCAAAGAACTGCTAGACAACACATCTTCATCGGTATCGTCCATTGCAGAAATGGTAGGTTACAAGTCTATCCCGTATTTTTACAAAATTTTTGCAAAAACAACTACCTTTACTCCCAACGAATACAGAAACCGAAAGGATAATGGCTGATGAAGTTTTTTTCGGACCGTTCCATAAAACTTGTTAAATTATACAGTTGGAATACAATATTTTTTAAATATTTCAAAAAGTCAATAATATACATTCTTCTTCCTTTGGCACTGCTTTCTTCCGCCATATGCTACTATTCTTTCCGTTCTTCTGAAGAAGACATGATAAACACCCAAAGCAGGGCTTTTTACCAGACGACATTTCTCCTGGAATCGGTATTCAAGGATGTGGAAAACCACCACAGCCTCCTGTCGCAATCCTCCGACATTACAGGTTACTGCGCTTTGGCGGAAGAATGTGACACAGATGATAAATTTCAACTTCTTCTTGCAACACAAAAGCAACTTAAAAACGCAAGTATCTCGTCGCAGTACATAAACAATGTGCATCTGTATAAACTCAGCGGAGATTATGTACTGTCAACTTTAAACGGAAACTACCTAGATAAATTTCACATACGAAAATGGTATGACATATACACAAAAGACGGTATCTCCGAGTTTGTATGCTATGAAGACAACGGCAATTACGCAGAATGTGTCCTTGTGGTAAAAGGTATCCAACGCGACGGACACCTGTACGGAATCATAGTATATGAGATATCCGCTTCGACATTCAACGATATATTCGAAAAAAACGGATTTACCGACAACGCCCAACTTATCTATGACAAGTCAGGCAAAATATTCTATTCTGACAATCCCGAACTTATAGAAACAAATGTTACGGAAGTTCACGACAAAATCCACACTTTCAAGTCGTTCACAAAATCCGGAAAAGACGTATTTTTCAAAAGTTCCCTGAACTATACATACAACTTTGTCTCAAAGGCGAACATATACAAATCCGTAAATCTTACGGCTATGATAAGTATCATAATAGGTCTCATGCTTTTTGTCCTTTTGATATCATTTGTACTTTCGTTCTACCTGTCACTTCAGTTTTATCAATCTATCATAGAAATTGCCACCACCCTCAGAAATGATGAAGATGGCAACGGGGAAATATCACAAAGCAAATATGACGAACTGTACTACATAAACAGCCACATAGTAAGCCGTCTTACTAAGACAGAAAAAATCGAAAAAAATCTCACAGAGCAGATTATAGCATTAAAAAAGGCTCAGTTTGTGGCACTCCAGACACAACTTAATCCCCACTTTATTTATAACACCTTGAATCTTATAAACGTTATGATAATGAATCTTTCCAAAAAAGAATGTGATGCAAGCCGTGCTGTGGTAATACTTTCGCAACTTTTGAGAGAAATGCTGGACACAAAGAAATATCTTGTGAGTCTGAAAGACGAAATCGAATACACAAAAAAATACATTGAACTCCAGCAATTAAAACACAGTTATACAATCAATGTTGTGTTCAATGTTGACGAAACCCTTTGTGCCCACAAAGTTTTGAAATTCATGCTCCAGCCTATTGTTGAAAACGCCTTTGAACACGGTTTTGACCGCACCTTATCGGATAGTTATAACATAGAGATATCGGCAATAAAGGAAGATAATCTCATAAAAGTCATCGTTTCAAACGACGGCAAAGAGATAGAACCCGACGTTTTAAAAACAATTCAGGACGGTCTCAAATCTGACATGATATTTGAGCAAAAGGGTATCGGGCTTATGAATGTTAATCACAGAATCCGCATTATATACGGTGATGAATTCGGATGCAGCATCGACTCAAACGATAAAGCAACCACAGTACACATCACCCTTCCCGATGATGAATCCGGTCTGGACTTTTCTTCGGATAAATAATAAACAGGTCAAAGCAAGAAACGATATCTCGCTTTGACCTGTTATTTCTTTAATCAACTTTTACCGGTACCTTTCCTGTTGGGATAAATTCTCCCTTCATAGCCTTAATCGCATATGTGCCGCAGGTTCCTCCCGGTGCACCGTAGAATATTCTGTCTGCGCCTTTAAACTTCTTTAATTCGTAGGGATTACCCTCATGATAAATTGCAGAAATCTTGTCAATGCTCGCATTTATGATATATTCCATTCTTCTTGTGAGACTATCACTTGCAAGATAACTAGATGCTCTGCAGAAAGTGAAGAAAATCACTTCTTCTGCACGGCTCATAGCAAGGCATGTCTGCTCGGTTTCTATCTGATTGGGAAATTCGCTTATCAATACCACTTCGCTGTCGGGGAAGGCGGCAAGGATTTCTTCCCTGCGCTGTTCCGCCATTTCGCGTTTGTACCAACTTGGTATAAGAAGTTCAAGAGAAGTCATATCGGTATGAGGATATTCATTTTCAAAAAGGACAACAAAGCATTTTTTGGTGTTTTCGGAAAGTTTTGTTTCCACTCCGTCCTTTTTAATGGCACAAAGGGCTTTTTTGCTTATGTCGGAAATAAGTTCCTTCTGATACTGACTTACTTCGGTCTGACTTGGCTTCTTTAAGGTCTTGTGCTGTGCCTCTATTACACGGCGAGCCGCTTCGTTAAGACGCTCATCTGTGACTATGCCGTCTTTATAGCCCTTTAGCATATATTCGTAGGACTCGCGGAAAGAAAGTCTGTAGTTGGGGAGTACAAGGTCTATACCTGCTGCAACCGCCTTGGGTACACTCTCGCCAAAGCCGTACTTTGCGGCTATTGCCATCATTGCAAGAGAGTCGGAGAATATAACTCCGTCAAAGCCCTGCTCCCTTATGATATCTACAACCTTTTTGGAAAATGTGCTTATATTGTCGGGGTCTATGTTCTCATACACGCTGTGCGTTGTCATAATACCCGAAAGGTCGGCTTCCCGCATAAGTTTCAGGTAAGGATATATTTCTTCATTAAGAAGTTCTTGCTTTGTTCTCTTGCTTGTCTTGGTTGTTATGTGACTGTCGTCAATGCTCGTGATATCACTCGGAAAGTGCTTTGCCGAGCAAACCATACCCTCCTCCTGATATCCACGCACCATAGCCGTAGCAAAGCGTGCTATGGTCTCCTTGTCGTCGGAGAGACAACGGATGTTGCGGCACTGTGAGCCTTCCACAGCAAAATCAACAACAGGGCTCCACACTACATTCCAGCCTGCGTTCTTTGCTTCAATGGCGGTAACTCTGGCAAATTCGTATGCCATTTCGTCACTGTCGGTAGAGGATATTGCTATCTGATTTGGTATGCGAAGTTCACTCATGGGAAAGCCCGACTCCATATCCGCGCATATGAGGATTGGATAATCTGCTATCTTTTTGATTTCCTTTACAAGTTCCAATCCATCGGGCGTAACATTGACCTGTATTCCGCCAAGTGCTCTTTTCTTTATCATTTCAAAAATAAATTCTTTGTCTTCTTCGTTAAGAATTCCTCTGGCTATAATGGTAAGACCGATTTTTTGCTCAAGGGTGAGTTCTTCAAGTTTTAATTCCGGCATATATCTGCTCCTCTCTGTTATAATATACGGTTAAGTTCAAAAGGAACTTAACCGTATAACTTTTTGTACTTAAAATCATTCAAATTGTCCGTTTATTACAATAAGTCTTGTGAGTGCTCCGCCGTTTGAATTGGTAATAATTCTGGAACAGGAGCCCTTGTATTCTTCCTGTGTTCTTATCTGATCTGCCATTGCAGTGGTACCTGTATAGATAACCTGCACATCATCATTTCCCGACAAGTTTATAAACATAGTGTTTGTGGGAAGTTTCCAAACACGGATAAAGTGTTTACCCTCATCACCGTACTGGTCGTATTCTTCCACGGACAAATCCTGTGTTGTAATTTCTATTATGCCGTCCAGAACTCTCGGTGCAAAACCATACTGTATGCAGAAAGGACCGGTATCAAAACTACTGGAATTCTTACCGTAATCTACGCCTTCTATAGTTTCAATAGTGTAGGGATTGGGCATCTTGGTGGTGTCGCCCTCGTATCTGTAGTTGTTTGGATTGAATTTGGGTGCATCGTCGCCTGAACCGTAGTAGCCCTTGGAGTCTGTAAGCATACCGGAAATTCCGTAGGGTGAATCGGGATTGGGTTCGCTCTCATCAAAGATTACGCGGATTTCCGACACATGGCCGTCAATGTTTGTACCGTATGCTATGATGTCGCCGGGTTCCAGATTATGGTTAAACTCATGACCCATAATGGTCTTTACGGTT
>JAZNJU010000168.1:0-6863 GCA_045578205.1 Clostridia bacterium
GTTTGTTTACAACGAGTGTTGTAAGTGCTTCGCCTTCAATGTCTTCTGCAATTATCAGGAGTTTCTTACCCTGCTGAACAATCTGTTCGAGTATGGGGAGAAGATCCTGAATGTTGGAAATTTTCTTATCGGTAATGAGGATGTACGCATCGTCAAGAACTGCTTCCATTTTTTCGGTATCTGTTACCATGTAGGGAGAAATGTATCCTCTGTCAAACTGCATACCTTCAACAACGTCACAGTATGTTTCTGCGGTTTTGGATTCTTCAACGGTTATAACACCGTCAGCAGTAACTTTTTCCATAGCATCGGCAATAAGGTTTCCGATGTATTCATTTGCAGCGGATACAGAAGCAACTCTTGCAATATCTTCTTTGCCGCTTACTTTCTTGGCATTTTTAAGGATGTATTCAACTGCTGCGTCAACAGACTTCTGAATACCTTTTTTAACTATCATGGGATTTGCGCCTGCGGTTACATTCTTGAGTCCCTCGCGGATAATAGCCTGCGCAAGAAGTGTAGCGGTGGTTGTACCGTCACCTGCAACGTCGTTTGTCTTGGTTGCAACTTCCTTTACAAGTTGAGCGCCCATGTTTTCAAAAGCGTCTTCAAGTTCTATATCTTTTGCAATTGTTACACCGTCATTGGTAATGAGGGGAGAACCGAACTTCTTGTCGAGTACGACATTTCTTCCCTTGGGTCCTAATGTAATCTTAACTGCATCTGCAAGTTGATCTACACCGGACTGAAGTGCGCGTCTTGCTTCTTCGCCGAATAAAATCTGTTTTGCCATCTTAAAATTCCTCCTTATTCTACAACAGCGAGAATATCACTCTGTCTAACAATAATGTTTTCTTTACCGTCAAGTTTAACTGTTGTGCCGGCATATTGGCTTATAAGAACTTTATCGCCAATCTTAACTTCCATTGGAACAACTTTGCCGTCTACCACAGCGCCGGGGCCTACTGCAACAACTTCGGCAACCTGAGGTTTCTCCTTAGCACTACCGGGGAGAACAATACCGCTTTGGGTAGTTTCTTCGGATTCAACCATCTGAATCACAACTCTGTCTGCTAAAGGTTTAATAGTCATATCATATACTTCCTTTCCATGTGCTTTATGCACAGAATTTGTAAATTTATGTCTTAGCACTCTTGAATGGCGAGTGCTAAACTTTAATACTAATCTTACTCAAATGAGTAAGGAAATGCAACCGGCGTAGTTTTTGGTTTTTTGAAAATATTGCCAATTATCTCGTGATTGCTCTTGTTTTCGCCGTTTTCTGCAAAACAATGAACAAAGTGTTAATTTTATTATACATTAAATCTGAAAAGGACAATGTCTCCGTCGTTCATAACATACTCTTTACCTTCAAGACGAACAAGACCTTTTTCTCTTGCACCGGCGTATGTTCCGCATGCCATAAGGTCATCGAAGGAAACAACTTCGGCTCTGATGAAACCTCTTTCAAAATCGGTATGGATTTTTCCTGCCGCCTGAGGAGCCTTTGTACCTTTCTTTATTGTCCATGCTCGTACTTCCGGTTCTCCCGCGGTAAGATAACTTATGAGACCCAAAAGGTGATAACTTTTCTTAATAAGTCTGTTAAGACCGGATTCTTCAATTCCGAGTTCTTTTAAGAACTCGTCCTTTTCGTCATCATCCAGTTCGGCAATTTCTTCCTCAATTCTTGCACATATGGGAAGAACTTCGCTTCCTTCCGCATCTGCAATTTCTGTGAGTTCTTTTATGAACGGATTGTCCTCTATGCCGTTTGCGAAGTCATCTTCAGAAACGTTTGCGGCGTAGATTACGGGCTTTAGGGTGAGAAGAGAAATTTCCTTTAACATTTCATTCTCTTCCTTGGAATAGGTCAGTGTTCTTGCACTTTTCCCTTCTTCAAGTGCGGCATATATCTTTTCAAGCATTGTAAGTTCTGCCTGATACTTCTTGTCGCCGCCTTTCATCGCTTTTTTGGTTTTGTCTATTCTCTTTTCGAGACTTTCCATATCTGCAAAGATAAGTTCCATGTTGATGGTTTCTATATCCCTTGCAGGACCTATGCAACCGTCCACGTGAACGATATTCGCATCTTCAAAGCAGCGAACAACGTGTACTATAGCATCAACTTCCCGGATATGGGACAAAAATTTGTTGCCCAGGCCTTCACCCTTGCTGGCACCTTTTACAAGACCTGCAATGTCCACGAATTCTACCGTGGCAGGGGTGTATTTCTGGGGATTGTACATATCTCTTAATTTGTCTAGTCTTTCGTCGGGAACAGCAACAACGCCCACATTTGGTTCAATAGTGCAAAAAGGATAATTTGCAGATTCGGCGCCTGCCTGGGTAATGGCATTGAAAAGGGTGCTTTTACCTACGTTAGGCAAGCCAACTATACCAAGTTTCATTGTATATCCAACCTTTCGTGCGGCGATAAAACATAATGTTTTATATCTGCCGTTTTTATTTACAATATTCTGTAATTATACAATATTTCCCGGTAGAGTGCAATCCTTTTTATTATTAATTGTAATAAAAAAGTAATTTTATTAAAAATTGCTAAAAACTACTTGATTTTTCTGCATTTGTGTGGTAGAATAAATTATCAGAAATATTCTGATATCATTTCATAACATCGGATTTTGAGAGTGGGTTGACAAACCCACTCTTTCGTATTGTTATGTGACATTGAATACGCATATTCAAAAGAGAGGTGTTGACATGGCTTCAGGAAGTAAAATCACGCAGGCCGTTTTGGAAATGGTATCTCCCATTGCCGAGAAAAACGGATGCGGTGTTTATGACGTGGAGTACAAAAAAGAGGGAGCGGATTATGTGCTCAGGGTCATTCTCGATACATTGGACGACGAAACACCCGTTTCCATTACAATGTGTGAGAATGTAAGCCGCGAACTTAGTGAAGAACTGGACAAAAACGACCCGACGAATAACCCTTATATGCTGGAAGTTACTTCGCCGGGACTGGACAGACCGCTGAAAAAAGAAGAAGATTTTGTCCGCTTTGCAGGCAAACTCGTGGAAGTAGGACTGTACAAACAGATAAACGGCTCAAAACTTATTTCGGGTGAACTTTCGGGCTTGGAAAACGGAGAAGTTGTTTTAAGTTCCGACGGAGAAGAAATAAGAATCAAAAGGGAAGACACAACTTTTGTAAGACTTGCGGTAGTTTTTTAAAATTTATATATAATTACTTTAGAGAGGAATGATTATAAAAAATGAACAGCGAATTTCTTAATGCACTGGATGAAATTGAAAAGGTAAAAAGCATAAGCAAAGACATATTGCTCGATGCAATCGATGCGGCTCTTGTGTCCGCATACAAAAGAAACTACAACACCAACCACAACAACGTGGTGGTAAACATTGATCGTGAAAGCGGCGAAATCAGAGTTTACAAGCAGATGGAAGTTGTAGAAAATGTTGAAGATTCTTTCTGCCAGATTAGTCTTGCCGAAGCAAAAGAACTTGGCGGGAAATACGAAATCGGCGATATGGTAAGTATCGAAGAAAAACCTGCAGATTTTGGAAGAATCGCGGCACAGACTGCAAAACAGGTTGTAATGCAGCGTATCAAAGAGGCAGAACGTTCACTCATATTTGATGAATTTTCTGAAAAAGAACACAAAATATTAACCGGTGTGGTACAACGTATTGAGAAGAAAAACATATATCTCGATATTGGTAAAACCGAAGCGTATCTTGCTCCCGGCGAACAGGTTCCCACCGAAGAATACACTTTCCACAAGAGAATGAAAGTGTATGTAACAGAAGTTAAGAGAACAACAAAAGGACCTCTTGTAACAGTATCAAGAACGAGACCCAATCTGGTTGTTAAACTCTTCGAAGAAGAAATCCCCGAAATTCACGACGGAATTGTAGAAATAAAGAGCATATCCAGAGAAGCCGGCTCCAGAACAAAGATGGCTGTGTATTCAAATGACCCCAACATTGATCCCATAGGTTCATGTATCGGTGCAAAGGGAACAAGAGTTCAGGGTATTGTGGATGAACTCAACGGTGAGAAGATAGACATTGTAAAATACAGTGAAGACCCCAAGGAGTTTATCATGGCAAGCCTTAACCCTGCCGAAGTAATCAGCCTCGATGTTGATACTGAAAATAAGGAAGCGTATGTTATCGTGCCTGCAAGCCAACTTTCACTTGCTATCGGTAAGGAAGGACAGAATGCACGTCTTGCAGCCCGACTTACAGGATATAAGATAGATATTAAAAGCGATAATTAATCGAGGAAAATCATATGAGTAAAAATCCTGTTCCCACAAGAATGTGTCTCGGATGTATGGCAAGAAAGCCAAAGGGCGAACTTGCAAGAATAGTACGTCACAGTAATGGCAAGGCTATCATAGATCAAAATCACAACTTGGATGGGCGCGGTGCATATATATGTCTTAACAGTGAATGCATTCGCAAAGCAGAAAAAAAGAGTAAATTTTCCAGAGCACTCAAAGGTGAGGTGTCGGGAGATATTTACGCAGAACTTATAATTCTTGCAGAAAATGGGTGATTGTATGAAAAAAGTTTACAGCCTTGTGGGTCTCGCAAAAAGAGCAAGTATGGCGGTTTGCGGCGAAGATCTCATAAAAGACTGCATACGGTACGGAAAGTCACATCTTATAATCATTGCAGAAGATGCAAGCGACAACACAAAAAAGAGCATAACAAACAGTTGCAAATATTATGGTGCAAGTTACTACATAGCAGGCACAAAAGAGGATTTGGGTCATGCCATGGGAAAAACTCACAACGCCGCGGTATGTATAACCGATGCGGGATTTGCAAAAAGCATAGAAAATCATTTGCAACTCAATACTAATGGAGGTGAAACATTATGACCGGACCAAGAGTACACGAATTAGGAAAGGACATAAATTTAACAAGTAAGGTGCTTATCGAACTTCTTGCCAAATATGGAATAAGTGCCAAAAATCATATGACAACATTGGAACTTGATCAAACCGATGTGGTACTTACTGCACTTTTAAACAAGTTTGATGACGGCTCCAGTATAGAGGATTATTACACCAAACTTCATATGGAAGAAGCGGAAACCAAAAAGAAAACCGCTAAAACAGAGCAACCCCAGGAAGAACCCGTTGCGGAAATTTCTCCGGAAGAACTGGAAATAAAGAAAGAGAATAAACAAAAGGTTGTAGACACCAGACAAAACACTGTAGACCTTGAAAAATTGGATACAGATAAGATTGAAAAATTGGTGGATATCGACATCGAAGACAAGTCTGAGAAAAAGCAGAAAATAAAGAAGAATTCCCAGGCATCCAAGAAACTCGACAAGAAGCCTTTGGAACAGAAAGATGTTAAAAAACCCAAGGAAGAGAAAGTTGAAGAACCCAAGAAAGTTGAAGTTCCCGATGAAATATCTGTCGGTGATTTTGCAACAAGACTTGGTGTTCCTGCAACAGCAGTTGTAAAGAAACTCTTTGAAATCGGTATAATGGCAGCAGTTAGCCAGACTATAGATTTTGATACTGCGGCGCTCATTGGTGCAGACCTTGGTTTCAATGTAGAAAAAGAAATAATTATTACCGATGAAGACAGACTTTTCAACGATGTGGAAGACAGTCCTGAAGACCTCGAACCCCGTTCACCGGTAGTTGTTGTAATGGGTCACGTTGACCACGGTAAGACTTCACTTCTCGATGCAATAAGAAATACAAACGTTATTGCCAAGGAAGCAGGCGGTATTACCCAGCACATCGCTGCGTACAGAGTAAGAATACACGATAAGAAAATCACATTCCTCGATACCCCCGGACACGAAGCGTTCACAACAATGAGAATGAGGGGTGCGCAGGTTACTGACGTTGCCATTCTTGTAGTCGCTGCAGACGACGGCATTATGCCCCAGACTGTTGAAGCAATCAACCACGCAAAGGCTGCAGGCGTCACAATTATCGTCGCTATAAACAAGATAGACAAAGAGGGTGCAAACCCCGACAGAATCAAGCAAGAACTTATGGAATATGAACTTGTTCCCGAAGAATGGGGCGGTGATACAATCTGCGTTCCCATTTCTGCTAAATTCAATCAGAATATAGATGAACTTCTGGAAATGGTTACTCTTGTTGCAGACATGAAAGAACTCAAGGCTAATCCCAACAGACATGCAAAAGGTACTGTCATTGAAGCCCAACTCGATAAGGGCAGAGGTCCTGTCGCAACAGTTCTTGTTCAGAATGGTACTCTTAAAGCAGGAGACATCGTGGTTGTCGGTACAGCAACAGGAAGAATAAGAGCAATGGTTGACGACAGAGGAAACAAAGTTAAGAAAGCAGGCCCCTCTGTTCCTGTAGAAATTGTGGGCTTAAGCGAAGTCCCCGAGGGCGGAGATATACTCTATGCGGTGGATGATGAGAGAAAGGCAAAAGCCGTTGTTGAAAAGAGAAAAGAAAAAATCAAGGAAGAAAGCATCAAATCGCGCGGTGCTGTATCACTTGATGCACTCTTCGACCAGATTAAGCAAGGTGAAGTAAAAGACCTCAACATCATCGTAAAAGCCGATGTACAAGGCTCTGTAGAGGCTGTTAAGCAATCTCTTACAAAACTTTCCAACGAGGAAGTCAGAGTTTCGTGTATCCACGGTGGTGTTGGCGGTGTTACTGAATCCGACGTTATGCTCGCTGCAGCATCCAACGCTATTATTGTCGGATTTAATGTACGTCCCGACAATGGTGCTATTTCTTCTGCAAAGCAGAACGATGTAGACATCAGACTGTACAGAGTTATCTATCATGCGATTGAAGAAATAGAAGCCGCTATGAAAGGTATGCTTGCACCCAAGTTCCGGGAAAATGTTCTGG
>JAZNJU010000169.1:0-12033 GCA_045578205.1 Clostridia bacterium
TTGGGGGTTCTTCGAATTTTTTGTTGGGTTTTTTCGCTCAATACAAGGAAAAAGCGCAAGTACATACGAGGTATTTACGAGCATTTTGACGAAGTAGTGTGGGAAAAAACCAACAAAAAACATATTCCGATATTAGCACAAATGCTTTAGTACGTCGAGAGGCGAAGTTTGCTTATAGCAAAAAGGCAAAAAAACAAAGAAAAAGGTCTTTTTTGAGACCTTTTTCAACTTATTCATTAAAACTATTAAGTTTATGACCTGGTTTTTTGATGATTAATAGTTTCATTACTGCCTTTTTGCGGTCTGGACTTTTTTTACATTCCATTTAGATTTCTATTATGTTTCAGTTTAATTTGTCCACTTGACATTGTGCACAAAATATAGTATCGTTATTATGTAGAATTATTTTTAATGGCACAATATGTAGAAAATTCTGCATTTGTATAATACACAGAGGTGAATTTGATGGCAGAAAAGAAAAAAGCCTATGATAACGAAAGTATATCTATGTTAAAAGGTGCGGACCGTGTCCGACTGAAACCTGCGGTTATATTCGGTTCCGACGGTCTGGAGGGCTGTGAACACGCGGTGTTCGAAATCCTTTCCAACTCCATAGACGAAGCCAGAGAAGGCTACGGAACTACCATAGAAGTTACACGTTATCTGGACAAATCCATAGAAGTTTCCGACTACGGAAGAGGAATTCCCGTGGATTTCAACACCATAGAAAACCGCTACAACTGGGAACTGGTATTCTGCGAACTCTATGCAGGCGGAAAGTACAAAACCAACGACGGCGAAAACTACGAGTACAGCCTCGGTTTAAACGGTCTTGGTGCCTGCGCCACACAGTATGCGTCGGAGTACATGGATGTTACCGTTCTGCGTGACGGTTTCAAATACACCCTCCACTTTGAAAAAGGCGAAAATGTGGGCGGTCTTACCAAAGAACAGTTCAGACACCGACACACAGGCACAACCACAAAATGGAGACCCGACCTGGATGTATTCACCGATATCGATATCCCCTCCGAATACTTTGAGGAAGTTCTTAAAAAGCAAGCCATTGTAAATAAGGGTCTAACCTTTAAATACAGAAACGAAATTTCCAGAGGACAGTTTGAAGAAAAGGAATTTGTGTACACCGAGGGTATAACCGATTATGTAAAGGAAATTGCAGGTGAGGAAGCCCTAACCGACATACGCTACATAGAATGCGAAAGAAAAGGCCGTGACCGTGAGGACAAACCCGAGTACAAGGTTAAACTCTCCGTTGCATTTGCATTTTCAAACAAGGCGAGTATGCTGGAATACTACCACAACTCCAGTTTTCTGGAGCACGGCGGTTCTCCCGATAAAGCGGTTACAAATGCTTTCACCTACTCTATCGACCAGTACCTTAAAAACAACAACAAATACAACAAGACCGAGAGCAAAATCAACTTTGGAGATGTGCGCGACTGTCTCATACTCGTTTCCAACACGTTCTCCACGGTAACAAGTTATGAAAACCAGACCAAAAAGGCAATAAACAATAAATTCATAGCCGACGCTATGATAGAATGGCTCCGCCACGAACTTGAAGTTTACTTCATCGAAAACAAAGCCGAGGCGGAAAAGATTGCAACTCAGGTTCTCATAAACAAGAGAAGCCGTGAGCACGCCGAAAAGGCAAGAATAAACATTGCAAAGAAACTGTCTACCAATCTGGACATAAACAACCGCGTAGAAAAGTTCGTTGACTGCCGTACAAAAGATGTCTCCAGAAGAGAAGTGTACATAGTAGAGGGTGACTCTGCTTTGGGGTCCTGCAAACTGGGACGTGACTCGGAGTTTCAGGCAATCATGCCAATCCGCGGTAAGATATTAAACTGTCTCAAAGCAGACTATGAAAAAATATTCAAAAGCGATGTAATAGTGGACCTGCTCCGTGTTCTTGGTTGCGGTGTGGAAATAAGTTCCAAGCACAACAAAAACCTCTCCACATTCGACCTTGCAAACCTGAGATGGGACAAGATAATAATCTGTACCGATGCGGACGTGGACGGTTTCCAGATACGGACTCTCATCCTCGCTATGCTGTACCGACTTGTGCCTACCCTCATAGACGAGGGCAAGGTGTACATAGCCGAATCCCCATTGTTTGAAATAAACTGCAAAGACAAGACGTACTTTGCCTACACCGAAAAGGAAAAATCGGACATAATCGCAAAGTTCGGAAATAGCAAATACACAGTTCAGCGTTCAAAAGGTCTCGGCGAAAACGAACCCGAGATGATGTGGGAAACCACGATGAACCCCGAAACAAGGCGCCTTATAAGAGTTATGAGCGAAGATGTGGAGCCGACATCCACAATGTTCGACCTGCTTTTAGGCGACAACCTTGCCGACAGAAAAACATACATAGCCGAAAACGGCCACATGTATCTTGACATGCTTGACTTAAGTTAAAGGAGGTGGCACGAAATGTTTAATTCAGACCAAAAAATTACAGACACTCTGAAAGAAAATTACATGCCTTATGCGATGAGTGTAATCATATCCAGAGCGCTCCCCGAAATAGACGGTTTTAAGCCATCTCACAGAAAACTTCTGTACACCATGTACAAGATGAATCTGCTTACGGGAAACAAAACGAAATCTGCAAACGTTGTGGGACAGACAATGAAGTTAAACCCACACGGCGACGGCGCCATCTACGAAACAATGGTCAGACTCACCAGAGGAAACGACTCTCTCCTGCACCCGTTTGTGGACTCCAAGGGTAACTTTGCAAAGCACTACTCCAGAGACATGGCGTATGCCGCTTCCCGTTACACCGAGGTTAAACTCGACGAAATAAGCAAAGAACTTTTTAAGGATATAGATAAGAATACTGTAGACTTTACCGACAACTACGACGGCACTCTGAAAGAACCCGATCTTTTGCCCGTAACCTTTCCCAACATTCTTGTAAATCTAATTCAGGGTATTGCGGTAGGTATGGCAAACTGCGTTTGCTCGTTTAACTTAAAGGAAGTGTGCGACACAACCATTGCCTACATCAAAAACCAAAAATGCGACCTTACGGAAACCCTCCTTGCGCCCGATTTCACCACGGGAGGCGAACTTATTTACAACAAGGAAACCCTCTTGGCAATCTACGAAACAGGCAGAGGCAGTTTCAAAGTGCGGAGCAAGTGGAGATACGACAAGAAAAACGGTTTCATAGAGATATATGAAATTCCCTACACCACCACCTCGGAAGCCATAATAGACAAAATCGTGGAACTTATTAAAAACAATAAAATCCGCGAAATTACCGACCTGCGTGACGAAACCGACCTGAATGGTCTCAAGATAACACTGGATGTTAAAAAGAGTACCGACGCGGATGCCCTGATGCAAAAACTCTTTAAGATGACAACTCTGGAAGACAGTTTCAGTTGCAACTTCAACATTCTGGACGGCAATGTTCCAAAGGTAATGGGTGTGCGCGAAATACTGGAAAAGTGGCTCAGATTCCGAATTGGATGTATTGTGCGCAAAACCAAGTACGACATAAACAAACTCACACACAAACTCCATCTTCTGGAGGGTCTCAAGAAAATTCTTCTGGACATCGACAAAGCCATCTCCATTGTCCGCAATACCGAAAAGGACGAGGACGTTGTTCCAAACCTTATGCGCGGTTTTGACATCGACGAAATCCAGGCAGAATACGTTGCGGATATTAAATTAAGAAACCTCAACAAGGAATACATCTTAAACCGCATAAGCGACATAGATGACTTAAACAACGAACTTGACAGACTGGACAAGATAGTAAGGGACGAAAAAGAAGTTAAAAAGATTATCATATCCGAACTTAAGGAAATAAGCAAAAAGTACGGTGTAGACAGAAGAACAACCATTGTAAACGAAGACGAAATCGAAGTCTTCGATGCAACGGAAAACATCGACAACTACAACTTAAGGGTATTCCTTACCTCGGACAACTACTTGAAGAAAATATCCCATGTGTCCCTGCGTTCTTCGGGTGCACAGAAGATGAAAGAAGATGCCCACATGATATGCGAGTGGGATACCACCAACGTATCTGACCTTGTGCTCATAAGCGACAAGCAGAACGCATACAAGGTAAAACTCTACGATGTTGCCGACTGTAAAGCCAGCGACTGGGGTCACTATATTCCAAATATTGTGGAAATGGAGCCGGGCGAGAGAATTGTGTATGTAATACCCACAAATGATTACAAAGGCAATCTTATCTACATATTTGAAAACGGAAGAGGCGCCAAAGTGCCCCTCTCCTGCTACGAGACGAAAACAAACCGAAAGAAACTCATCAACGCCTACTGCAAAAAGTATCCTCTGGTGGATGTCAAGTTTGTAACCGAGGACAGCGACATTGTGCTCTATACCAACCTTGACAAAGTGGTGGTGTTTAACACAAAAGCCATCCCCGAAAAGACAACCAGAGATACACAGGGCGTCATAGTTATGAACCTTAAGAAAAAAAGCGTCCTCAAAAAGGTGAAACTTCTTTCCGAGGACAACCTCAAAAACCCCGACTACTACAGAGCACGCAGTATTCCCGCCGCAGGTTACTATCTGAAAGACGAGGATAATGAGGAAAGCACACAGACAAGTTTATTCTAAAAGAACAGGTTGAAAAAAATCTTTTTTGAGATCTTTTTCAACCTGTTTTGTTTCTTTTCTTATTTTTCCAATATATACACAGTACCTATATCCGCATAGAAGTTTGTGAGATTCGGGTTTATCTTTCCCTTTATACGGCTGTTTACGAACATAGCCTCATTTTTGTGGAAAAGGGGTATCTGGGGCAAATTCTCGTCGTAGAATTTCTTAAGGTTATTGTATGCAAGTTTAAGAGAATCCGCATCTTTGCCCGAATTTAGGTTTGTTATGATATCATCCAGTTTGGAATTGGTGTAGTCGCTTATTCCCGATGTGGCATATGAGGTGTCAACCTCTTGCACTTCTGCGTCCTCGCCTACTTCCACCACTATATCATCGCCTGTGGGAACATCTACTTTTGGTGCGGTATTGAACATAAATCCAATGTCACAATCGCGCTTCATATCTATCTGCCCGATGTAGAGTTGATAGTCGCCCGAATTTACTTTTTGCACATATGTTTCATAATCCACCTTGGTGAGTTCTGCTTTTACTCCTGCAGTTTCAAGTTGTGATTTGACATAATTTGCAATCTGCTCTTTGACTGCATCTTCTTCATTAAAAAGGATAAACACAGTCTCTTTTTGCCCTTTGATGTACTCGCCGTCATAGTCGGGAGTTTCGCTGTCACCGCGGTAGAAATATGCTTTGGCGCTTATGGGCGTGTCTGCAACGGTGGCGTGAGAAAACATGATTGTGTCGGCTATGTGGTCCTTGTCTATGAGTGATGCCAGACTCTTTCGAAGTTGCACATCCGAAAATGCAGATTTGTCTGTGTTAATTCCAACAAAAACATATTCTGTGGAGGTGAGTTCATAGGAATTGAAGTTCCCCGTGTAGGAAAACTCGCCCCATCTTCCCCGATGGGTTGTAATCATATCCGTTTCACCCGAATTGAAAGCGTGGAGCAATGCCTCGTTGTCGTTTAAAAACCTTACGAACACATCTTTTATATACACCCCATCGTTTTTGTGCCATGTATCATTTACTGTGAGTGTTATGCCGATGTACGGAGATGTTTCCTTGTACTTATATCTTCCCGTTCCGTTGATTTTGAAATCCGACGAAGTAAAGGCGGTAGGTGTAATGCCCGACGGAAGTATGGGAAAATCCAGATTGCAAGCAAAGTTCACCGACGGAGCAGACAGAGTAATTTCCACACTATAGTCACCCTTTGCACTGTATGACGCAACATTTGAAATCAACTCGGAGTAGTAGCCACCGTGCTGTTTGAGATAATCCAGAGTGGCAACAACGTCCGCCGAAGTAAAGGGGGTTGAATCGTGGAATTTTACATCTTTTTTAAGGTTTACCGTGTAAACCGTGCCGTCCTCCGACACGCTGTAATCTGTAGCCAGAACACCTTTTACCGTCAAATCTTCATTTACGATAAAGAGCCCCTCATAGGCAAGATAAAGAAAATCCCGCACGCAAGAATACTTTGTTGCCAGAGGATTTAATGTGTCGGGAGTGTATGAGGCGAGATTGAGAGTTCCGCAAACCGCGGGAGTGTTTACAACCTGAGGAGCCTCACTGCCCTTATTCTTTTTTCCGATACATCCTGCGAAGATAATTGCCACCGCGAAAACAAGCGGCAAAATCCGTACTGTTCTT
Source organism: Clostridia bacterium (assembly GCA_045578205.1). Classification (GTDB taxonomy): domain Bacteria; phylum Bacillota; class Clostridia; order UMGS1810; family UMGS1810; genus RGIG8748. Next base: position 6,295 of record JAZNJU010000169.1, read on the forward strand.
TTCATTATGTTACTCTCTTTCCGAAATAAGTTCAATAGAAACAGCCTTGTTTGTGTCATCATCCACACAAAGCAGTGCTCCGCACAGTTTTGCCTTGCCTGTTGCGTGTTCAAACTTTTGGGGAATGGCAGATGTGAATCTGTCTATAATTATATTTTTATCTACCCCGAGAACACTGTCCTGTGCACCTGTCATACCAAGGTCTGTTATATATGCAGTACCCTTTGGAAGAATGCAGTTGTCCGCTGTCTGCACATGAGTATGTGTGCCGAAAACACAGGTTACACTGCCATCAAGAAAGAATCCAAGAGCACGTTTTTCGCTTGTGGCATCCGCGTGAAAGTCCACAAGGATTATGTCTGCCTTGTCCTTCATTTCCTCCACTGCCTTTTTGCAGGCTTCAAAGGGGCAGTTTGCACTGCTCTGCACATTCACTCTTCCAAGAGCATTTATTACGCCTATTTTCTTAGTGCATCTATTCACAATTACACTTCCCGCCCCGGGTGTTCCCTCGGGATAGTTTACAGGACGTATAATGTTGTGTTCATTTTCAAAAATTTTGAGTATATCTTTTCTTCCAAAGGTGTGATTGCCCATTGTTACCACGTCCACGCCGATATCCATGAGCGTGTCGTAGTCACCATAGGAAATCCCGTGACCGCCCGAGGCATTTTCGCCGTTGGCGATTACCATGTCTGCTCCCGTTCGGGCAACAATGTCTCTAAGGGCATATTGTATATATGACATTCCGCATTCGCCGAATATGTCGCCCACAAGCAATATTTTCAAAACAGACACCTCCTGCATTTTATGGGACAAAAAACGGGCAACTTATTTGTTGCCCGTTTTTTAGTTTTTATTTTGCATAATCTACCGAGCGTGTTTCCCTTATTACATTAACCTTAATCTGACCGGGATATTCAAGTTCGCTCTCTATTTTCTTAACAATATCGCGTGCGAGCAATACTGTTTCTTCATCTTTAACAGCGTCGGGCTTAACCATAATTCTGATTTCTCTGCCCGCCTGGATTGCAAAGGACTTTTCAACTCCCTGGAAGGAATCTGCAAGTTCTTCGAGTTTTTCCAGTCTCTTAATGTATGTTTCAAGATTTTCTCTTCTTGCACCGGGTCTTGCCGCGCTTATAGCGTCGCAAGCCTGTACAATACAAGCAATGATTGTGGTTGCTTCAACATCACCGTGGTGAGCCGCAATGGCGTGTATAACCTCGGGAGATTCCTGATACTTCTTGGCAATATCCACACCGATATCGATGTGCGAACCCTCTATTTCGTGGTCTACGGATTTGCCTATATCGTGGAGAAGACCTGCACGCTTTGCAAGTTTTACATCTACTCCCAGTTCACCTGCCATAATACCTGCAAGGTTTGCTACCTCTGTGGAGTGCTTGAGCACATTCTGTCCGTAACTTGTACGATACTTCATTCTGCCCAGAAGTTTAACAAGTTCGGGATGCAGACCGTGAACGCCTGTATCAAAGGTGGCTTGTTCACCCTCCTGTTTGATGATGGCATCAATTTCTTTTCTTGCCTTTTCAACAGTTTCTTCAATTCTGGCAGGATGTATTCTGCCGTCTGCGATAAGTTTTTCAAGTGCCATTCTGGCAATTTCTCTTCTTACGGGGTCAAATCCGGAAAGAACTACTGCCTCCGGAGTATCGTCGATAATAAGATCTATGCCGGTAGCGGTTTCCAGAGCACGGATATTACGTCCCTCTCTACCGATAATTCTTCCCTTCATTTCATCGTTGGGAAGAGCAACAACAGATACTGTGGCTTCTGCAACGTGGTCGGCAGCACATTTCTGAATTGCCGTACTGATGATTGCTTTTGCTTTCTTATCCGCTTCTTCTTTGGCCTGTGATTCGATATCTTTAATCATAATCGCGGCTTCATGTCTTACTTCTGATTCTATGTTCTTAAGAAGGTAAGATTTTGCTTCTTCAACAGAAAGACCGGATATTCTTTCCAGTATTTCAAGTTGTGCATTCTTGACCTTTAATGTTTCTTCCTTAAGTACATCTACTTCTTTGATTTTTTTGTTGATTTGTTCGTCTTTCTTTTCGAGGGCTTCTGACTTTTTGTCCAGAGCCTCTTCCTTTTGCTGAACACGTCTTTCCTGACGGTTCATTTCGGACCTTCTGTCCTTTATTTCTCTTTCAAATTCTGTTCTGCTCTTGTGGATTTCATCCTTTGCTTCGAGCATTGCTTCTTTTTTCTTGGTTTCTGCTGCTTTCTCGGCATCTTTTATAATTTGTTTTGCCTTGTTTTCAGCACCACCGATTTTTCTTTCTGCAGCCAGTCTTCTTAATATAAAGCCGAGTAAAAATCCGACTATTAAAGCAACTGCAGCAATTATAATTTCTGTCATAAAGAACCGTTTAACCTCCTTTTCTCAGTATTTTTTCAATCAGTTAATTTCTTAAAACATACAGGGTGTATGTGAATGGGTATGTACGCAATGAAAAAGTCATAAAATTGAATACATACTATCTCAACATATTCCAACATATATTGTATAATATTTTAATCAAGATGTCAACCGATTTTGCCCTTTTTTACTATTTTCCTGTAAAATAAAAGCAAAAGACACCTGCCGTGAATATTGCAGGTGCCCTGAATTATACAATTATCTTTCGTTTTGTCTTACAGCCGCTGTAACCGCATTTTTCATAAGAGTTGCTATGGTCATGGGACCCACTCCGCCGGGAACGGGGGTAATGTAACTTGCCTTGGTGCAGGCAGAATCAAAATCCACATCACCGCAGAGTTTTCCGTTTTCGTCTCTGTCCATGCCCACATCTATTACAACAGCACCGTCTTTGATGTAACTTGCATCAACCATTTTGGCGCGTCCTACGGCTACCACGAGGACATCTGCTCTTTTGCAGACTTCCTTTAAATCCTTTGTACGTGAGTGGCAGATTGTAACTGTGGCATTTTTGTGGAGAAGAAGCATAGCCTGGGGCTTGCCCACGATGTTACTTCTTCCTATTACTACACATTCCTTGCCGTTTAAATCTATGCCTGCATCGTCGAGAAGTTCCATTACGCCTGCAGGAGTGCAGGGAAGAAAATCAAAGTTTCCTATCATAATTTTCCCCACGTTGACGGGATGAAAAGCATCCACATCTTTTTCCACAGCAATGGAATTTAAGATGGTTTCTTCATTTATGTGCTTAGGAAGCGGAAGTTGGCAAAGTATTCCGTTTACATCTACTCTGCCGTTTAGTTCCTGTATGAGTTCAAGAAGTTCCTCCTGAGTGGTTTCTTCGGGCAGAGCATATTCAATGGAGCGTATTCCGATGTATTCGCAGGCTTTCTTTTTGTTGTTTACATAAACTCTGGAAGCGCTGTCGTTACCTACTATTATAACTGCAAGGCAAGGGTCAATTCCTTCTGCCTTTAGTTCTGCCACCTTGTCCTTTAGTTGGTCCTTTACCTTTTGCGATACTTTTTTGCCGTCTAAAATCTGATACATTCTTTCTTCCTCCTGATGTGTTGTTTATTGGTCTTACAAGGCAATCGGAATCATACCCTATGAGGTCGTCCCTGCCTGCTTTTTTAAGTGCTTTTATTACAAGCGGTATATTGTCCGGCACTCTGAACTGCAGAAGTGCTCTCTGCATTCTCTTTTCTTCCATTTCACGGGGCACATAGACCTCCTCCATGGTAAAAGGATCGAGACCCGTGTAGAACATACAAGTGGATATGGTAAACGGTGTGGGATAAAAATCCTGCACCTGTTCGGGGTGGAGATTGTGCTTCTTTATATACAGTGCCAGTTCTATCGCATCGTGGAGCGTGCTTCCCGGATGACTTGACATAAGGTAAGGCACAAGAAATTGTTTTTTGCCCAACTTCTGATTTATTGCATAGAACTTGTCGGAAAATCTGTTGTAGATGTTTTTGCCGGGTTTGCCCATATATTTAAGAACATTGTCCGATATGTGCTCGGGGGCAACCTTGAGTTGTCCCGACACGTGATGTTCCAGAAGTTCGTGGAAAAAGGTGTCATCCTTGTCCGCCACAAGATAGTCATAACGTATTCCCGAACGCACGAAAACTTTTTTAATACCCGGAAGTGCCCGTAACTTTCTTAAAAGTTCCAGATACTTTTTGTGGCTAACCTTGAGATTGGGGCAAACCTTGGGGTAGAGGCAACGCACATTCTTGCAGGTGCCCTTTTCCATCTGTTTGTCACAACCGGGACCGTAAAAGTTTGCCGTGGGACCTCCAACATCGTGGATATATCCCTTGAAGTCGGGTTCCCATATCATTCTTTTTGCTTCGTTTATAACTGATTTTTCACTTCGGGTCTGAACTATTCTGCCCTGATGGAAAGTAAGGGCGCAGAAATTACACTGTCCGTAGCAACCGCGTGTGTTTGTAATGCTGAATTTTACTTCCTCTATTGCAGGGACACCGCCGTCCTTATCGTACATGGGGTGCCATGTGCGCATATAGGGAAGTGCATACACACTGTCCAGTTCTTTTGTGCTAAGCGGCATCATGGGCCTATTCTGCACAAGATACCTGTCGTAGTGCTTCTGAACAAGAGGCTTGGAGCGTATGGGGTCCTGACCGTCGAACTGCATACGTGTGGCTGCAGCGTACTTTTCCTTGCTTTCCTGAACGTCTTCACATGACGGAACTTCCACATAATCCCCCACTATATCGAGATTTTTGCGTATATAGCAACATCCGTCCACATTGGTTTCGGAAAGTTGCTTTCCATCTCTCATGGCATCGGCAAGTTGCACTATTGCCTTTTCACCCATTCCGTATATAAGAACGTTTGCCCTTGTATCCAGAAGAATGGAGCGTCTTACCTTGTTGTCCCAGTAATCATAGTGGGCAAAACGGCGAAGGCTCGCCTCAATTCCGCCTATAATCATTGGCACACCGGGGTATGCCTCGCGGATTTTGTTGCAGTAGACTATGGTGGCTCTGTCGGGTCTTAAGCCCCCTTTTCCGCCGGGGGAATAGGAATCATCGGAACGCACCTTTTTATTTACTGTGTACCGATTCACCATGGAATCAATATTTCCTGCCGACACAAGAAAAGCATACTTGGGTTTTCCGAGTTTTTTAAATTCATCGGTGTTTTTCCAGTCCGGCTGAGATATTATACCCACCGTATAACCATTGTGTTCCAGAACTCTTGTTATTATGGCGTGTCCGAAACTGGGATGGTCAACATAGGCATCTCCCGACACATACACAAAGTCAAGTTGACTGATATTAAGTTTTTCCATATCCTCCCTGCATACAGGGAGAAAGCCTTTGTTTGACATAATACTTTTTCCTTATTTTACCGTAAAATGTATGTTTACTCTGCAAAGTTCGCCATTTACACTGAGTACATTTGTATAAACATATTTTCCCGAAGGAATAAGTTTTACAAGTACTAATTCAAAGGTTCCGTCACGCAAATTAATATTGGACTCATGCCCTTCGTAGTTAAGTCCGCTCGGCATTTTTACATAACTTCCCTGAAGTACTGTTGCACCGTCGGGGATATTGTTTTTTAAGGATATTTTTCCATTTATTGCCACATATTCCAAACCGTGGTAAACATCCTTGTCGCCTATGTTATAGCACTGTGTTTCTGTTATGGTATGTGCATATTTCGCATCATAGTCGAGATATTCCACCTTGGTTATTTTTATCCAGTCGGATTCGGTATAAATATTCCCCTTGACATTGGAAATCTCGGGT
>JAZNJU010000170.1:0-5418 GCA_045578205.1 Clostridia bacterium
TCTGCAATTTTTGTTGGATATGACGATAAACTTCTTGACCTCACCGTGTCGGGTTTCAGAATTTTTACTCTGTCATTTTTGTTTATGGGATTTGCGATTTTTGCCTCGGGATTTTTCACTGCGTTAAACGACGGTATTACATCGGCAATTATATCATTTTTGAGAACCATGGTATTTCAGATAATAGCCATATTGCTTCTTCCCCTTATCTTTGGGATTGACGGGGTCTGGTACTCAATAATCGTTGCAGAATTTATGGCTTTTGTCCTGTCGGCACTGTTTATTGTAATAAAAAGAAAGAAATATCATTATTAGATAAAGGGTTTGTAAAAAATCGTTTGAATTTTTTACAAACCCTTTTTACAAACCTTTGGGAATAGGAAAAAAAGCAAAGAAAAAAGTCTCAAAAAAGACCTTTTTCAACTTATTCATTAAAATTCTTAAGTTTATGGCCTGTTTTTTTAGTGATTAATAGTTTCATTACTGCCTTTTTGCGGTCTGGACTTTTTTTACATTCCCTTTCTTATTTGAAGTATTTATCGTTTACATAGTATGTAACAGTTCTTATAAGTTCTTCCTTTATTTCCGAAACCAGTTTTTCATATTCTCCCGTGCTGTGCTCGTGAACTATGGGTTTATTGCCCATAGCAAGCCCGCGAAGTTCCATTATGATTTTGTAACCTGCCGGGAAAGCAATGCTGTCTGCAAGGCGGACTAATTTTAAATATGAACTGTTGAGTTCCTGTGCACCTTTTATGTCACCCATACGGAACTTGCGATATATTTCTGCATTAACTTCGGGCAGAATGGTCGAAAATGCCGTCATACTTCCGCAACAACCGCAGGTAAGAGCAGGAACAAGGCAATCATCTGTTCCCGAAAGAACAGAAAACCCGGGGCGTTCTCTGCGCACTATGTCATTTATGTGAGCAATGCGCTTCATGTGTGCACTGGAATCTTTTATGCCCACAATATTCTCCTCCATAAGAAGTTTCTGAAACACATCTATACTGATTTCTCCCGTAAACATAGGAATGTTGTACAGAATGATTTTTATAACATTTTCTCTTGCAAGTTTTTTGAAATACTCATATACATCTGCCTGATTCATTGTGATGTAATACGGAACACAAATAACCGCCGCATCATAACCGCATTCTGCCGCCACTTTCATGTAGGAAAGAGTTGTGTCAAAGTTTGAACTGCAGGCACCTGCCGCCATTTGTTTTCTGTTTTTTGCAACCTTGGCACTTTGGCGGAGTATTTCGATGTTTTCGTCGGGGGAAAGGTGCACAAATTCTCCTGTGGTAGCACAGGGAAATAGACCGTCTATTTCACTTTGTGAGAGAAATTCCACTTCCCTCTCCAATACATCAAAATTCACTTTTCCGTCTTCATTAAAAGGAGTAAGAAGGACTCCGAATGCTCCATGGGGTTTATATGCTTTCATTTTATTCATCCTCCATAACGATTACTGCTTTTATGAGGTTTTTCTCACGGTTTTTGATAAGTTCGACTGCTTTTGGAAGTTCGCAAAGCGAATATCTGTGAGTTACCATATCTTTTACATTTATTCTTCCGCCCTCAACCATCCTTACAAATGGCTCCCACGCAAGGTAGTTTCCGCAGGCACCGTGCAGGTTAATCTGCCTTAAGACTATTTCCACAACGGGAAACTGAATCTGTGCCTTTTCATCGGGTATTCCATAGAATGTTACGTCGCCCCCGTTTGCACAGCATCTGACTGCCATTTCCACAGATGCAACGGAGCCTGCCGCATCTATGGAGTAACGTGCTCCAAGACCATCTGTTTCTTCCATAACCCTTGCATACACATCTTCATTTGCGGCATCTATTACCACATCCGCACCGAATTTCCATGCAAAATCAATTCGCTCTTTTCCTCTCACCGATGCTATGACTTTACTTGCGCCGCAGGCTTTTGCCATCTGTATGTATGCAATACCGGCAGGACCTCCGCCCTGAATAAATACCGTGGAACCGAGTTCCAGACCGTAGCGCAGGATAGAACCTGAGGGACAAACCAGACTTTCCATAATTGCTCCCTCTTCAAACGATACTGTGTCGGGAATCTTGACTATGCAACTCTGAGGTGCAACAACATACTCGGCATAACCGCCGTTATGAGGGTTGAAACCGATTTCGCTTCCATTGGGACACATTTCGTTTCTTCCGCTTTTGCACCATACACATTTTCCGCAGGAGATTACAGTGTTGACAATTATTCTGTCACCCACATTTATACCCTCTACGCAATGACCGACTTCTTCTATGACACCGCATATTTCATGGCCCAATATGTGGGGAGGTGTTGCGTGGCTGAACGCACCTGTCATTATGTGAACATCGGTAGCGCATACTCCTGCCGCCTTTACCTTTATAAGAACCTCTCCCTCACCTGCTTTCGGGGTGGGGACTTCTTTTATTTCTATCTGATTTATTCCTGTCCATACTGCCGCTTTCATAAAGCACCTCACAATATAAAATCTTCTATATTTGTAGTATAGTTAAAAAGGTTTTCAAATCCGTTTTCGGTTATAAGGTAATTATCCTCCACCCTTATTCCGAATTCACCCTCAAAATACAACCCCGGTTCCAGAGTAACGGTATCGCCGATTTTGAGTTGCTGTTTCTTTTCAGGAAGAAATTGGGGCTGAATAACTGTATCGGTGCCGAAAAGATGCCCTGCGTGGTGAGGGAAAAACTTCCCGTAATTTCCGAAATCCTCTTTTACTGCACGGTATATACCACACGCAAGGGCACCGGGGGCTAAATATGTCTCCCCCGCACGTTTGGCACTCAGAATCGCATCGTAGGCTTTCAAAACCTTGTCCGATACATCTTGTACAAAAAATGTTCTTGTAGTATCACACCACATTCCGTTTGCATTAAACTGCAAATCAAGTATCAGTGTATCGCCTTTTTTGAGCACATAATCCGTTGCATCACCCTCTATGTATGAAGAGCGTACACCCGCAACTATGTCTCCGCCAAAACCCGAACCGCTCGAAACTTTAAGTATTATATCCTTTATGTCCTTTTCAGACATACCAAGGCAAAATCCGTTTCTAACGGCATCATACACTCCGGTGCTTATTTCCAGAGATTTTTTTATTCTTTCCATATTATACATCTACTCTGTAGAAGTTAAGTACTTCTTCATCAAGTTCTATACCGAGACCCGGCTTATTGGGGATATTTACCATGCCTTTATCGTCTATAGCAAAATGTCTCTTAACAAGATTTTTACTCAGTACGGTTTCCTGACAACAATATTCAAGCCAGAGTGCATTGGGAGCAGCAGCGATTATCTGCAAAGATGCACTCATGAGAATACCTGTCTTGAATGCATGAGGTATAATCGGAATCTTGTGAAGATTCGACATATCAATTACCTTTTTGGCAATTGTGATACCGCCGCAACGGCTGATATCGGGCTGAATAATATCTATACCGCATCCTGCAATGAGGTCATTGAACTCAAACATTGTACCAACCTGCTCACCTGCAGAAATTCTCATATCTACACTGTGAGTAAGTCTCTTGTATGCTTCGAGATCATCGGGAGTAAAGGGTTCTTCCACCCAATAAACATTTTCTTTTTCAAACTCCTTACAAAGGCGGATAGCAGTCTTTACATCTTTCCATACCATACCAATGTCTATCATAAGTTGAGGGTCATCACCCATTGCTCTGCGGCAGGCTCTGACAAGTTCAAGATCTCTCTTATCGCTCTGACCCAGTGCACCCCATCCAAACTTGATACCGGTATATCCCTGAGGAAGATATGTATCTGCAATTCTCTTTATTTCGTCTTCGTTATCGGGCATAAGAACACTGCAGTATGCAGGTATCTTGTCGCGGAACGCACCGCCAAGAAGTTTGTGAACGGGAACACCGAGTTTCTTTCCGAGGATATCCCAAATTGCCATATCTATACCGCTCATTGCGTGAATAGCCACGCTTCGTCTTCCGTAATAGTTGGCAAGGTTGTACATCTTGTACCATATTTTTTCTACATCGAACGGGTCTTCTCCAACAACAATGTCACGAAGCCCCATACATACCATATGCGATGTACCTGCTTCTACAATGGCTTTTACAACATAAGGAGAAGAATCTACTTCGCCGATACCGGTTATTCCTTCATCGGTATGCACCTTTATAACAACAGTATCCTGACTGCCGTCGCCTATTAACTCTATTTCTTTTTGCTTTACGATAATTGCTTCAACGTTTGTAATTTTCATTATTTTCCCTCCAACGATATTTTTATTTGATTTTACCACGATGTGTGCTATAATAAAAGGGATAAATGTGCAACAAACTGTAAATTTGTTCGGAAAGGCGGAAGTTTTTAATGCTTTTGGATATTGACATAGACAAACTCACAAAACTTATCAAATCCTTTTATAATCTCACAAAAACCCGAGTGGTTTTGTATGACGATATGTTCAAGGAAGTATTTTGCTATCCCGAAAACCACACAGTGTTTTGTGATATGATGAATAAAATCCCCCGCATACACGAAAAGTGCAACGAAAGCGCAAGGGAACTTTGCCGAATGTGTAAAGAAAAAAATGAGATGGTAACATTTACCTGCCACGCAGGTCTTACGGAAGTTGTTGCTCCGCTTCAGGACAACGGTGTCACGATAGGATACATAATGTTCGGACAGATAACAAACAAGAAAGATAAGAGCGAATTCGCCAAAAAATCCCGCCAAAGGTGCAAAGATTACAACCTGGATTTTGAAGAATTCGACAAAAAGATACGCACCGTTCAGTACAAATCAAACAGTCAGATCGAAGCAATATCGGAAATTACCAATGCCTTTGCCGCATATATATACTTAAAGAAAATTGTATCTCCCAAAAAGGAGGAAAAACTTTCACAAATTATTTCCTACATAGACGAAAATCTTTCTGTTGACCTTTCTGTTGCATCGATATGTGAAAAATTTTCCCTGTCCAAAACCCTGCTCTACGAAATAACAAAACCTGCTATGCCCGGAGGAATTGCGCAATATATCCGTGCAAAGAGAATTGAGAAAGCAAAGGTACTTCTTACAACCACAGACAAATCCACAGAGGAAATATCAGGTCTTGTGGGATTTCTTGACAGCAACTACTTCAGGCGGATTTTCAAAAAAACCTGTCTTAGTTCTGCAAACGCATACAGAAAGAACAATTCAAAATAAATATTGATTTTCCAATTTATGTATGTTAGAATGTACTCAAACATTAAACGCTTTTTGCACAAAAAGGAGGATACAAAATGTCTAAATACGCAGGAACACAAACCGAAAAGAACCTCGAGGCCGCCTTTGCTGGCGAATCTCAGGCGCGCAATAAATATACCTACTTCGCGTCCGTCGCGAAGAAAGAGGGCTACGAG
>JAZNJU010000171.1:0-3882 GCA_045578205.1 Clostridia bacterium
GGACTTGAAAACACATACGTAGACGGGGCAATTTCTGTCAAAGATGTTTACCGCAAGGTATTACCTTATGTCAGGGAAAAAGGCGAAAAGAATCTTGTAACAGCGGGATTCAGCGGTATTTGCTGGGCAAACAGCGGCGGAGAAGCCAAAGCATCCGGAAACCAAAATTACATAGCAGTTGACGGCATACACAATGTCCTCAAAATTCTGGAAGAGATAGAGAATGACCGTTTGAAAGATGTAACCTTTGCAGAACTTCTTGCCTGCACGGGTGGTTGTGTTGGCGGTCCGCTTAATGTTGAAAACGGTTTTGTTGCAAAAAGACGTGTAAAAACCCTTGCTGCCATGCAGGGTGATGCTCCCTTGGACAATACTGCAAACGACTTGGATTATGATGTATCATGGAAAGTTAAAATCCCGTTTGTAAGCAAACTTAACCTGGATGATGATTTTACAGTGGCTATGCAGAAACTGGCAAAAATTGAAGAATTGTATGAATCACTTCCGAAACTGGATTGCGGTTCGTGCGGTTCTCCGACCTGTCATGCTCTTGCAGAGGATATCGTTCTTGGTTTTACTACCGAAGATGCCTGCATTGTAAAATTCAAGGAGAAAGTTTTAAAGTTTGCCAAAGAAACAAATTGTATGGATTTTGAAAATATTCAGAGGTGATTTTATGAAAGTTTCGGAACTTATCGAAAAACTTGAATTGAAAGTGCTCTCACAAGGTGACCTTTCCCTCGAAATAGACGGGTGCTACTGTTCTGATTTGTTAAGTCACTGTATGTCAAATATTAATTTTGGTAATATCTGGATAACAGTGCAGGTAAACATAAATATAGTGGCTATTGCAGTTCTTACCGAACTTTCCGCTATTATTGTATCCCAGGATATGGCGGTGGATAGCGAAGTAATTGCAAAGGCGCAAGAGGAGGGTATAACTTTACTGAGTTCTCCCTTGTCTTCCTATGAGTTGTGTGTGGCTGTGGGTAAAAATATATGAGTGTTTTCTATGATTTGCATATACATAGCGCACTTTCACCTTGCGGTGATGATGATATGACACCCAATAACATAGTGAATATGTCGGCTCTAAAAGGACTGGATGTTATTGCAGTCACAGACCACAACAGTGCTGCAAATGCCAGAAGTTGTGTTGAGTGTGGGAAAAAAGCAGGAATTTTGGTTTTGCCCGGCATTGAAATAGAAACCTCGGAAGAAGTCCATCTTCTGGCACTCTTTTCAAATCCCGACGATGCCGAAAATATGAGTTCTGTTATATGGGATAAACTGCCGAAAATCAAAAACCGTGTTGAAATTTTCGGCGAACAGTATGTAATGGATTGCGATGACAACATAGTGACCGTCATACCGAATCTCCTTTCCACAGCGACGCAGATCTCACTAAATGATGCAGTTAAATTGGTGCGCGAATTAAACGGTGTGCCAATTCCTGCGCACGTTGATAAAAGTTCATACAGCATATTTTCCAACCTTGGATTCATTCCCGGTGAACTTGATTTTTCAACTTTGGAAGTTAAAGATAGAGGTAAATCAGATGAAATTTTTCGCAGTTGTAAATCACCCGGTTTCAAACTGATTTCCAATTCTGACGCACACTTTTTGTGGGATATAAACGAAAGAATCAATTCACTGGACCTCGGAACACCCGATTGCCATGAAATCATTGACTATTTAAGACAAAAATAGGGTCGGTTTATTGTGCCTTTTGACGAAATTTTGTATTATATCATAATAACGTTAGCAATTATTTATGAAATATGTTATCATTGTATAGATGTAGAAATATATTATTTATATTTATATAACACTTTACACAAGGAGGGTTAACTAATGAGCGAAACTAAAGCCCCGGCTTTTGTAAGCACAGTAGAACAAGAAGAAAAACTTCAAGCGGTTATTGCCAAATACAAGGGCACAGATGGTGCACTTATTCCTGTTCTCCACGAAGCACAGAACATTTTTGGCTATCTCCCCATTGAAGTACAGCAGAAGATTTCTGATGGATTGGATGTTCCTATGTCTGAAATCTACGGTGTAGTTACTTTCTACACACAGTTTACCATCAATCCCAAAGGAAAGTACCATATCGGTGTATGCCTTGGTACTGCTTGCTATGTTAAGGGCAGCGGCGATATTATAAACAAAATCAAAGAAAAACTCGGTATCGATGTTGGCGAATGTAGCGCTGATGGTAAGTTCTCTCTTGAGGCTACTAGATGTATCGGTGCATGCGGACTTGCTCCTGTACTTACGGTAAACGAGGAAGTGTACGGAAGACTTACAGTTGACGATGTAGAAACTATTCTGGCAAAATACGCCGACTAAAGTTATGACGGAACTTTCATTGCATATCCTTGATATTGCCAAGAATTCCACAAAAGCAGGTGCCACCCTTGTGGAGATTGCTGTTTGTGAGAACATTGCTGAAAATCGCATGATTATCGAGATTTCCGATAACGGTTGCGGTATTGACGAGGAGTTTTTGAAAGATGTATTAAGCCCGTTCAAAACCACCAGGACCACCAGGAGTGTAGGCATGGGACTTTCTCTTTTTAAAAGTGCCTGTGTTCTTACCGGAGGTGATCTCACAATAACTTCGGAACTTGGAGTCGGAACAAAAGTAAATGCGGTTTTGGTGTATGACAGTATAGACCGACAGCCACTTGGCGACATGGCTTCAACAGTGACTGCCCTCGTTGGCGGAAATTCCAATATCGACTTTATTTACACTCATCAATACAAGGATTCATGTTTTACTTTTTCAACGTTAGAAATAAGGAAAATCCTTGGCGATGAAGTTGAACTTTCAAATCCTGATGTTCTGAATTGGATTGAAGAGTTTATAAACGAACAAACACAGAATTTATATGGAGGTGCGTTATAAATGAAAAGTTTATCTCAACTTGAGGAAATCAGAAACAAGACTTTAGCAAAAATCAATTTAAGAAAAGAAGATGACGAGAGCATAAGAGTTGTTGTCGGCATGGCAACTTGCGGTATTGCTGCAGGTGCAAGACCCGTACTCAAGAGTCTTATGGACGAGATTGAAAAGAGAAATCTCTCCGAAAAGGTATTTGTTACACAAACAGGATGTATAGGTATGTGCAAACTTGAGCCTATCGTTGAAGTATATATGCCCAATGATGAAAAAATTACCTATGTGAAGATGTCTGCCGATAAAGTTGCCAAGATAGTTAATGACACTCTTGTTAACGGTAAGGTTGTAGATGAATACACCATAGGTGCACAAGATAAATAAGGAGGAATTTTCACATGGAATTAGCAAGAGCACATGTCCTTGTCTGCGGCGGTACCGGATGTACCTCATCAGGTAGTGAAAAAATCATAAATAAATTTGAATCATGCCTGGCAGAAAACGGACTTTCCGAAGAAATCAAAGTTATCAGAACAGGTTGCTTTGGTCTGTGTGCTTTGGGACCTATCGTAATTGTTTATCCCGAAGGTGCATTCTACAGTTTGGTTACAGTAGACGATGTTGAAGAAATTGTTTCCGAACATCTCTTAAAGGGTAGAATTGTTAAAAGACTTCTCTACCAGGAAACTGTTGTTGACGAACAGAACATTAAATCTCTGAACGAAGTTGATTTCTACAAGAAACAACAGCGTATCGCACTTAAAAACTGCGGTGTTATAAACCCTGAAGAAATCGACGAATACATCGCTTTTGGCGGTTACACCGCTCTGGGTAAGGTACTTACCGAAATGAAACCTCAGGAAGTTATCGATGTTATAAAAGAATCCGGTCTCCGCGGACGCGGTGGCGGCGGATTCCCCACCGGTCTTAAGTGGCAGTTTACTGCAAACTCCGTAAGCGATAAGAAGTTTGTTGCATGTAAT
>JAZNJU010000172.1:0-9117 GCA_045578205.1 Clostridia bacterium
GACAAACTCTTCCGTGAACCCGTTTTTCGTTCTTGCATACATATTCTACAGACTCTTTCTTATTGCTTCCACCCTGTATGAGGTGGGGGTGGGAAGTTTTGTGAGATTTTCAAAAAGGTTTTTGCTCTCGGGTTTCTTTGAGTTCTGGGTGTCGGAAAGATTTGTGCCGTATGCGCGGTTTACAAGTTCTGTAAGTTTTTGTATGTGGTCTGTAAGGTATGCCATTTCCCTCTCTTTTTCACTGTTTTCCCTAACCATGGATATAACCGAATCCTTACCCTCGAAATCCATCATCTGGAGGCAAACCAGAGCGGAAACAGATGCTTTGGGATTGAAAAGTCCTGCCAGATACAGTTCCTTTGCAAGTTCATTCTGTGCAGTTCTGGAAAACGGACTTGACCGCTGGCTTGTAACGGAAATATCAAATATGGTTCTCTTGTTTTTGAAATCTCCCCCGAGCATTCCCGCTTTAAAAGCGATAAACTCAACTTTGCCATCTCCCGCAATACGGAAACTTCTTTCTTCGGTGTAAAACTGGGTGATAAGTTCTATTATGAAATAGTTAATAGCCTTAAACGCCCTGTAGGAACCTTTTATCATATCTCTGGACAGTTTGCTACCTGCCTCCTGAAGTGCGGCAATGGCACTTGCCGCAGTAACTCCCGAAGTGGTACCGCCCTGGGAAACATCGCGGTTTCCGCTGGTTTCCTTGAGTTCATCAATCTTCTGATTGAGAATAGATATTATGCCCGAATCCAATTGGGACACGGAGATTTCCTTGAGATTTCTCTCGTCCAGATTCCCTGCAACGTGAACAAATTCCTTGGACCAGTCGGCAAATTCCTCCTCGTTTACACCGCTTGCATCAGAAATGAAGAATCGCCTTTTGCCTGCCTGAAGTGCATTTTTGATTATAATCTGATTGAGTTTGTCTATGTACATCTGTACATCTTTCATTATGTCGATATAACCAAATCCGCAGGGGGTCCCCTCCTCGATAAACAGAGGGTCAAATACAAAGGGATATTTTCCGTGATTGTAATAACCGTCCTTTTCATACAAAGGGTCATTTTCCGAGGCATAGAGAATGTGCTCACCCACATATTTGCAATAATGAAGTATTGTACGCCCCTCAACATTTTTCTTGTAATACCAGTCTATTACGGCACATTTTGTGGTTGTGTCCACTTCATCATCATACAGATACTTGGCGATGTTGACCCCTCCCGACGAAAGTTTGTCTTTGAGGTGGGGATACATTCCCTCCAGAACATCCTTGTCCACAAGTTCAACGGTAAAGAGGTTTTTACTTTCCTGAATATCCTTTATCCCGCTTTCCCAGAAAATATTTAATATGTCCACCTGTCGGATATCAATATCTCCAAGACCGTTTTCCAGAGAACTGTTCCAGAATACCCCGTAGCATCCTGTGCCGTTTTTCAGTTTGTACCACCAGGTGTCGGAGTAAGTTTCCTCAAATCCGTTGTACTCAAGAACAGTGGGTATAATACGGGACAAAAGTTTTGCCGCCTCTGCATCTCCCGGCTCTCTCGGAAGTACAGATGGCTCGGGATAGTTGTCCATGACATCGGCATGCTTGTTTGCAATGCTGTTGAAAAGCCACGCAGAGGCAGGCTCGGGATCAGAAGTGTTTTTTCTGCGTATTAATTCCCAATGACGCATTTTCCACCACTGTTCGTTTTCCACAATTCTTTTTTCCAGGTTTGCCTTTGATCTTTTGTAGGCTCCCAGAATTCTTGTGGCTTCCAAAACCTTCTCTTTGGTGATTTTGGGAGTGTAGATAGTGTTTTCTTTTTCCATGTTTCCTCCTTAAAATGTATTTTGAAGATGTCTAGCCTTAACAACAAACACTTTAGTGTTGGTTGTTAGGGCTACACCCTTATTTTATTTCATTTGTACCACGCATTTCGCCTACAAAAAAACCGTCTTGCCACTTTTTAGCAAAACGGTTTTTGATAGTTTCGGCTGTTACTTACTTATGTACATTTTTGAAGTATGATGTCGCATAATCCGCAATGGCAGGAGTAATGTCTTTTGGATTGATACCTGTGGTGTTTACACAAAGATGATATGCTTCTTTCCTGCCCCACTTTAAGTGAGATATTGCTTCTCTGTGGCGGGCGCGGTTTTTGTCGATGGTTTTAATTTTCTTAATAAGTTTTGCATCGGACATCTCTTCGCCGCTCTCCATACGGGATTTGCATCTTTCCACCTTGGAATCCATATCCGCATAGATGAAGAGATTGAAAGGTTTGTAATCTGCAAGCACAACATCTGCACAACGGCCTACAATGATGCAATCCTTGCCTCTCTGAACTATTCCTGCAAGGGCTTTTTGCTCTGCCACGATAATTTTTGTGGAATTATCCCATTGAGCATGAGGATAGTAGAGTGTTCTTCCGTAGGTAAGGTGGAATCCCGATGAGTATCCGTTTTCACCAACATACTCCACGTACTTTTCATCAAAATTTCCGATTTTTGCTACCTCGGATATGATTTCGCGGTCGTAGTATTCAAAACCAAGCAAATCTGCAAGTCTCTTTCCTATTTCACGTCCTCCGCTTCCGAATTCTCGGCTTATTGTGATTATTTTCATTTAAGTCACGCTCCTTTTTATATTATCCATTAATTTTCATCGGTCTTGGTGTTGATGTCCTGCTGGGGGTCGGTAGTTTCGGCATCTTCGGTATCACCGTTTTCTTCTGCATCGGTGTCCTCTTTGGTATCTTTCTCGTCTTGTGCCCATTCTTCCCTCGGCAGGTAGGATTTTGTTCCTATATACTTATGATTTCCCGGACACTTCTTCTGTGCTCTTGCGGTATCGGCATACTGTGTAACGACAACGCAACCCTCAGTGGGTGCACAGCCTGTTCTCCGGCAAACTTCCAACTTTTCCACACTTGACGGTTTTGTAAAGTGTTTTTCAGGAAGGTCGGCATGAATTTCTGTCATTATGTCTTTCCATATTTTAACAGCAGGGCTCGTGCTTGCAGATACAGTTCTCGGCTCATCGTATCCAAACCACACAGATGCACAGTAATACGGAGTATAGCCTATGAACCACTTGTCTTTGCTGTTATCACTTGTACCGGTTTTTCCGCAGGTATCCATTCCCGGTATCTTGCTTCCTCCCGCAGTTCCCCAGTCAACAACGGTTTTGAGCATTTCGCTCATCAGATATGACGTTGATTTTGAAAATGCTCTCTCTCGGGAAATCTCGTTGTTGAGAAGAATTTTTCCTTCAACATCGTAAACTTTTGTGTAGAGGTGGGGTTCAATATATTCTCCGCCGTTGGCAAGTGCGCTGTAGGCGGTGTTCATTTCCATTACGGTCACTCCGTTGGACAGACCGCCCAGGGCTACCGAATAGTTGTGCGAATCCGTATCGGTAAGTGAATCCATGTGAAGTTTTCCTCGCATATAGTCAAAGGACTTGTTTAAAGTAAGTTCTTCCAGAACTCTTACCGCAGGGATGTTGTAGGAACTCGCTATGGCACTTTTTACGGAAACATAATCTCTAAACTCTCTGTTGGAGTTAACAGGTGTCCAGTTGCCTATCTTGAGCGGTGAATCTTCAACAAGAGTTGACTCGGTTATAAGTCCCATATCCAGTGCCGGTGCATATACTGCAATAGGCTTAATGGATGAGCCGGGCTGTCGCTTGGACTGTGTGGCACGGTTAAGGCCTCTGTTTCGGTCTTTGGCGCCGCGTCCGCCAACAATACCCTTGATTTCGCCTGTGTTGGGGTCGCTTATTACCATTGCCGCCTGAGGTTTTATTTCTCCTCCCACCTTGGGGAACTTTTCATCACTTTCGAAATAGTCCTCCATGGTCTGCTGAATATTGGGGTCTATGGTACTGTAGATTTTAAGACCGCCGTTATATATCATATTTGCGGCAAATTCGGGAGTATAGCCTTTTTCAACAAGGTCTGCCTGAATCTCTTCAAAGAGATGGTCCAAAAAGTATGACTGGATTTTAATGGTGCCGGCTTTGCCTTGATTTATTTTGATTTCTTCGTTCATAGCCTCATCGTATTCGGCTTTAGATATATACTCAAGTTCCAGCATTTTGTCAAGAACGAGTTCCCTCTTTTGTTTGTTTGCTTCCGGTTGAGTTATGGGATCGTATTTGGACGGATACTGTGTTATTCCTGCAATGCAGGCACATTCTGCCAATGTAAGTTCCGAAACGTTCTTGGAGAAATATATGTTTGCGGCGGCTTCAACGCCGTTTGCACCCTGACTTAAATAGATAGTGTTCAAATACATTTCCAGAATCTGCTCTTTACTGAGTTTTGTCTCCAAAACAAGAGCACGGAGCATTTCACGGATTTTTCTGGTTTTTGTTCTTTCGTTGTCCAGAGTTATGTTCTTTACAAGTTGCTGTGTTATGGTGCTTCCGCCGTAGGTGGAATCGCCCCTCAGAATATAGTTCAGCGTAGCGCTTGTTGTTCTCTTTATATCAACTCCGCTGTGGGTGAAAAATCTCTGATCTTCTATTGCCACAAATGCGTTTTTGAGATTGGACGGCATTTTGTTTATAGGAACCCATACCCTGTTTTCCTTTGCGTCAAACTGGGCGTACTGAACTGCTTCCCCTGCGGCATTGGTATAGTAGACTTTGGAAGAGATGTTGAGGTTCATTGAACTCAAATCATCACCGAAAGTAAAGTCTATCATAGAAAAAATCCATATACCTATTCCTATTGCAGCGGCAAAAAACACAAGAAACAGAACTTTAAGCGTAGTAAATATCCACGAGTATTTAGACTTTCTCCGTCTGCGCTTTTTTCCGCCCGAAGCAGCACCTTTTGCAGAGGTCGATCTTACGGTTCTGTCTGACGCAGGCGCAGAGGAACCCGAGCGCTGTACCCCTTCTCTTGAAGCGGTACCCGAAGGTCTGTTTCCTCTGTGCGCATCCTTGCGCGCTAATTTTTCGGACTTAGATTTTTGCCTTGCTCTAACCTTGTCCAGATTGTCCATTTGAGGTTCCTCGATTCTGTGCATAAATTTGCTTAATTCTATTTATTCATTATATATTATAACACAGAAATAATAAAATAATGTTACAATCAATTTACGAATAGTTTAAAATTTCGTGGTAAAACTAATTAAAATATCAAAAAAGGTCTTGATTGAATGGATAAATTCCCAAAAATCTTATTTTTTGCCATAACTCTGTCTTCTGCCGTATTTTTTGCATCGGTTGGATTTATGGTTTCAAAGAACCCCTCAAAAAAAGCCGGCGAAGATATTGTCGCCGACAACTTGCCCCGTGTCAAAAATGAAAATGAGAACACAGCAAAAAATGTATCTACTCAAAACAGTGAAACCGAAGTGTACATTCTAAGGTACAATCCCGATTCCAAAAAGGTGGAACTTGTGACAAAAAAGACAGACGGAACCGAGATTGTATCCAATGTCAACAACATAAACCCCTTCTACCTTACCGAAGAAGATATGAAAAAACTGACAGAAGGGATTGTTGTGACAACCAGAGAAGATATGTTCATCCTGATTGAAGATTTTTCGAGTTAAATCCGAACCCGTTTTGGGTACGTGTTTTTATGCCCTGTATTCGTTAAAATACTCGTGAATGCGTCAAAACATTTCGGTCAGTCACACCGCATAACCGAGCAGAGTTTCTTGAGGGCCTTTTTCTCAATTCGGGAAACGTATGACCTGGATATTCCCATAAAGGAAGCAATTTCTTTCTGAGTGAAAACATTTCTGCCTCCGAGCCCGTACCTCAACTCAATGATTTTCTTTTCTCTCTTTCCAAGAACTTTGGACATTTTTGTGTAAAGTTCCTTTATTCTTATGTTTGTATGCACTTTTTCAAACACATCTTCTTCGCCCGTCTCTATTCTTTCCAGAAGAGATATTTCCTTGCCATCGCCGTCCTTTCCCACAGGGTCCTGGAGGAGAACTTCGTTCTGTCGTTTCCTGCTTTGGCGCATACTCATGAGTATTTCGTTTTCGATACATCTTGCTGCATATGTACTGAGCCGCGTGCCTTTGGACGCGTTGTATGAGGATATTGCCTTTATAAGCCCGATGGTCCCGATGCTTATAAGGTCATCACTATCCCCTGCGGCAGGATACTTCTTTACCACATGAGCCACAAGCCTTAAATTTCTCTCTATCAAAATGTTTCTTGCATCTTTATCTCCGTTTTTCCATTTTTTCAGATACATTGCCTCTTCTTCACTTGTGAGAGGCACCGCAAAGGAACTTACATTGGTTACATACGACAGCACAAAGAACATCTTTGGCATTAGTCCCATTAGAAATGAAAACACAAAAGCACCTCCGAATATTGACACAGTATCAATATATGTGGAGGTGCTTGTATTTCGTGCATGTACAGTTAATTTATATATTTATATTTTCTACGTCAATATTTAAAAGAAAATTGTCGTGTTTTTATCCAAATTATGTTAAACTTCTAATGTCGAGTTAATTCGACATTAGGGCAACCCCAATGGGCGGTTTGCCACCTTTGCTTTCTGATATTTCAGATGATTGGAGGTGGTGTTGTGGATTTAGAATACATAATATGTTTTATGCTTGTTCTGTTACTTTTAGTAATTTCCATAAAAAAATAACTGCCCCTCGGTAAAGTCGGCAGTTATTTTAACATAACTATTGGCTAACCGCTTAAAGGGTTGCCCTTTTTCTGTTTTCATTATAAATCCTTTTTACCCGTTTGTCAAGTTTTCGGAATTTATATTTTTACATAGAGCATACTTTTGGAAAGTTGGCGCGCTATTATGGTGTCTTCAGTGCTGAACATTAGCCTTAACAACCAACACTGAAGACGCCTCAAATGGCGAATTTTCGGTATCTTTTGGTTTGTCGTCCTTGAAAGGCAAGTAGCCTTCCTGCGTCCTCCGCACCGAAATCTTCTCAAAAATTCATCCATTTGAGGTCCTGAGGAGTTTTAAAACAATAAATTTTGCCTCAGTCGAGGCAAAAACGCAGGGAATATGGTAATATTTCCGAGGATTTTAACGACGAATGAGGCAAAATTTATATTTTAAAACCGCCTTTAGTGTTGGTCGTTAAGGCTATAACTAGGTCTGCCTTTCCGTTAAGATATGCTCTCAGTTTTTTTGATGGACTTTGAGCGTATTCAATCTCATTGCTGTTACTTCTTTCAAAAACTTCATCACTATGTACGGGAATATGGGTAAGCATGCTTGCGAGGTTCACGCGAATGCGTACAAAGGTACGTCGAGGGGTGAAATTCGCTT
The DNA here is from genome assembly GCA_045578205.1 of Clostridia bacterium. Classification (GTDB taxonomy): domain Bacteria; phylum Bacillota; class Clostridia; order UMGS1810; family UMGS1810; genus RGIG8748. Next base: position 7,281 of record JAZNJU010000172.1, read on the forward strand.
AGAGTTTATAGGCTAAAAATATGAGAAATCTGCAATTTTTGCAGATTTCTACATAAATTTTATGTTTTGATGTTGTTTGAATTCCACAATACCGATAAACGTTCTGCGCTTTTTTACATCCCCTGTAATTTTTATTCTGCTTTTGCCTCACAATACATACATCTGTACACCTTGTTTGCGCTGTCTGTAAGTTCAAACACGTGGGATATACCCTGCTCGGTGGTTGTAATGCAACGGGGGTTTTTACACTTTATTACATCGGTAATCTTCTTTGGAAGTTCGATGTGCTTCTTTTCGGAAAGCGTCCCGTCCTTTATTACATTCACAGTTATGTCTGTGTCAATGAAGCCAAGAACATCAAGGTCTATTGCATCGTCGGTGGCAATTTTTATAATATCTTTTTTGCCGAGTTTCTTGCTGGGGGCATTTTTTATTATGGCAACCTGCCAATCGGTGCTTTCAAGATTTAAAAGGGAATAAATCTTCATGGCATTTCCCGACTTTATATGGTCTATAACCACGCCGTTTTTAATGGAGTCTATTGTCATCTATTCCACCTCCAGAAGTTTTAATATGAGAGCCATACGGATAAACTTGCCGTATTTTGCCTGACGGAAGTAGCAGGCGCGCTTGTCGGAATCCACATCCACAGAGATTTCGTTGACTCTCGGGAGCGGGTGCATAACAATCATATCATCCTTTGCTTTCTGCATCTTTTTGGCATCCAGAATGTAGATGTCACGAAGACGGAGATACTCCTCCTCATTGAAGAAACGTTCTCTCTGAACTCTTGTCATATACACTATGTCAAGTTTGTCTATTACATCTTCCAAAGATGTGGTCTGCTCATATTCAATGCCGTTTTTCTTTAGGTAATTTTCCTTGACATAACTGGGCAGTTTCAGTTCTTCGGGAGATATCAGCACAAATTTTATGCCCGAATATCTGGAAAGAGCCGCAACAAGGGAGTGTACCGTTCTTCCGAACTTGAGGTCTCCGCAAAGTCCCACGGTTAAATCATTAAGTCTTCCCATTTCCCTCTTTATTGTAAGAAGGTCGGTAAGTGTCTGTGTGGGGTGGTTGTGTCCGCCGTCTCCTGCATTTATTACAGGCACATCGCTGTGCTGAACTGCAACAACAGGTGCACCCTCCTTGGGATGGCGCATTGCGATTATGTCGGCATAACCGCTCACAACGGCAATAGTGTCTGCCACGCTCTCACCTTTTTTTGAAGAACTGGAATTTGCATCGGAAAATCCAAGCACGTTTCCGCCAAGTTCCATCATTGCCGCTTCAAAACTCAAGCGTGTTCTTGTGGACGGTTCAAAAAAGAGTGTGGCGAGTTTTTTGTATTTGCATTTTTCTCTGTAGTTTTCGGGATGTGCTATTATGTCATTTGCCTTATCTATGAGAGAATCTATCTCGGCAATCGACAAATCCATAATGTCTGTAAGGTGTTGCATTATCCTCGCCCCCTATTTTATCCAACTTTCGTCGGAGGGATTATTTCTGAATGCTATGAGCCTTTCGATGTCTTCTTCCTTGATGTATCCGATTTCGGCAGCAACTTCCGCCACTACATCGAAGTTTGTAAGGCTCACATTTTTTACATTTGCTTCCTTTAATCTTTCTATACCCTTTTTCATACCGTAGGTGTAGATAGACACGATACCGAGCACCTCTGCACCCGCTTCACGCAGTACATTGACAACTTCTATAACGCTGCCGCCGGTGGAGATGAGGTCTTCCACTACAACCACTTTCTGACCTTTTTCCAGTTTGCCCTCAATCTGATTGCCTCTGCCGTGGTCTTTGGAAGAACTTCTTACATAACCCA
>JAZNJU010000173.1:0-9780 GCA_045578205.1 Clostridia bacterium
TCATTTTAAAACCATGCGGGGTTCAACTCCCGTGTGCTAACGCAACTGCTTAATCATAACACGGACAGAGAATGTAAACATTTTCTGCGCCGTACATTTTCAATACTTTGGCACATTCGTTTGCTGTTGTACCGCTTGTAAAAATATCATCTATCACCACAACATCCTTGCCGTGGACACTGTAGAATGAATTTATATCTATTGAACCTTTTATGAAGAATTTCCGCTCATAAAGTTTCATTTTGCTAAGTTGCCCCACAGTGCGGCGGCGCTTTAACAAATCGGGAACAAACTTGCTGTTCCATTTCTTTGAAAGTTCCTGTGCAATAAGGACGGTCTGGCTGTATGCTCTGTCTCTGGTGCAAGACACGGGAACAGAGCACATGATAGCATCTTTGAGGTATGGTCTTTCAGTCAGAAGACTGCTCAAAAGATGAGCATATGTCTTGGCATAATATTTTACGGATTTGAATTTGTATTTTATCATGGCGTCCCTTGCGTTGCCGTCGTATTTAACTACGGCTATAGCCTCGGTGAAAGCGAACTTGTCATCTCTCACTACTTTGGGTGTGTGCTTTTGCGAAAGACACCTTGGACAAAGCGCTGTGTCCGTGACACCCATAATGGTTTTACCGCACAGAGCACAGTGTCTTGGATAGAATATATCAAGTATAACGCCTGACAGGGTTTCAAAAAAATTCTTCATTGGATTTAAGCCTCTTGCAAAGTGCGGAATAGCGCTTGTCCTCGCGGTTATTGTCCACCATACGGCGGATTATATCCTCCCTGCCAACAAGAATTACCAGATTTTTTGCTCTGGTTATGCCTGTGTACAGCAGATTTCGGCTGATTAGCATATGCGGTGCATCGTACATGGGGATTATTACTGCGGAAAACTCACTGCCCTGACTTTTGTGTATAGTCACGCAGTATGCCAATTCAATTTCTTCCGAGATATCCTTGAAGTCATAGACAACTCTGCGGTCATCGTACATAACCGTGATAGTCTTTAGGTCATTTCGCACAGATTCAATAACACCTACATCACCGTTAAAGACACCGTTTCCAAGGCGGGAAGTTGTGGTGTTTGTCCAGGAAATGTCATAGTTATTTCTTATCTGCATAACCTTGTCTCCCTCGCGCAGAATACGAAATCCGAAATCGTGTTCTTTTTTGTCTTTGGATGGAGGATTTAAAGTGTCATGCAGTAATTCATTGAGATTGTTTACTCCTGCAACACCTTTTTTGGCAGGTGAAAGCACCTGTATATCGAATCCGTTGTATCCGTATGCCTCGGGGAGTTTCTTTGCGCACAGCGATGCAATGTATTTTGCACCGTCGGCAGGATTTGGAATATCTGCAAAGAAAAAGTCCTTGTCCTTTTCTGTGAGAATCGGATATCTGCCCTGGTTTATGCCGTGGGCATTTGTTATGATAAGGCTTTTTTGCGCCTGACGGAAAATCTCGGTAAGGCGGATTACTTCCACCGTACCGCTTTCTATGATATCTTTAAGCACATTGCCCGGCCCCACTGACGGAAGTTGGTTTATATCCCCCACCAAAATAAGCCTTGTTCCTGCATTTATTGCTTTTAAAAGATTGCTTGCAAGGACAATGTCCACCATGGACATTTCGTCCACGATTACAACGTCACTTTCTATGGGGGATTTCTCATTGACCATAAACTCCGTTTCGCCGTCTTCACCGTGGAAGGTGGCTTCAAGCAGGCGGTGAATTGTCTTTGCTTCCAGAGAACATACCTGGCTCATTCTCTTTGCCGCTCTGCCCGTGGGTGCAGTTAAGGTCACGGTAAGACCGTTTGACTGCATAATGTCTATGATTGCATTTATAATTGTGGTTTTGCCCGTGCCGGGGCCTCCTGTTATGACCATTACACCGTTTTGCACAGCGCTTGCTATTGCCTGACGCTGGAGGTCGGCAAATACCATTTTGTGTTTCTTCTCAACGATGCTGATTTGTTTTTCTATCTGCGGAAATTTGTAGTGATACTTCCCCAGTTCGGAAATTTTGTGTGCAACATAACCCTCGCACATGTAATGAGAATAAACATATATACTTTCGGCTTCTCCATCCCTGGCGCTATACAGAATTCCGTCTTTTACCAAAGAGTTGATTGCTTCGTCTGCATCCTGCGAATTCACACCAAGAAGCGAAGAAGACGCAGAAACCAAAATTTCCCTCGGAAGATATGTATGCCCAAACTGGGTGTTGTATTTCAGAGTATATATAACACCCGCGCGGACACGGTTTGCATTGTCCCGTGAAAGGTTCAGTTTCACAGCGACACCATCGGCTGTTTTGAAGCCGATACCATCTATTTCCTCACAGAGAATATACGGGTTGGATTTTATTATATCCATTGCGGCATTTCCGAATTTTTTGTATATTGTGGCAGCCGCACGGACGGAAATTCCGCAATCCTGCAAAAACATAACAAGGGATGTTGACCCAAGTTGCGCAAGATAACTCTCCTGCATTTTCACGGCTTTTGACAGGCTTATTCCCTTTATCTCCGCAATGCGGTGAGGCTCACTTTCCAAAACCGCGAGAGTGTCCTCCCCGAACTTTTCAACAAGTTTTGCGGCGGTTACCTTTCGGATACCTTTTATAATTCCTGAACTTAAATACCGCATTATGGATTCTCTTGTGGCAGGCAAAACTTTTTCAAACAGTTCCGCCTTGAACTGTTCTCCATAGGTCGGGTGGCTTGTCCATTTGCCTTTGAGTTTCAGGCTTTCGCCCTCTGCCACGGCATGGAAATAACCCACGGCGGTGAAACTTCCGCGGTCATTTTCCAGTTCCATAACCTTGTAACCGTTTTCGTCGTTGGAATATATTATTGTGAGAACTTCTCCGCTTGCAATCTCAAATTCGGACAAAACCGTCACCTCCAACCTCATAACGTCATTTTTCGTACAGAACAATTATAACACAATAGCAAAATGCCGTCAATTACTTAAAAATATCCCCTGCATGAATTTCATACAGGGGATGTTTCTTAATTTAAGTTTACTGTTTTTCCTGCGCCGATACAGTAGGTTTTGTTATCGTGCATTACCCAGACATCGGTTGCGGTGGGATTGTGAACAATTTTGCAGTCATAACTTATCTGAAGTCTGTTATATGCCTGCACGTAATCGTAGATTTCAATATTGGTAGCGTACCATATATCGTCTCTGTCACCCATAAATGAGCAGAATTCCTCAATCACATTCCAATTGTCATTTCTGTCGAACTCATAACTGTGTCCCCACAGGTAGAACATATGGTTTCTCATGGGATAGCGTTGTTTTTCTTCGGCAAACTTCTCGGCAAGTTCAATAAGACTTTCATCGGCGTGGTGACATGTGGGATTCCATCGAAGCCAATCTTCGGGAAAACCAAAACTGCGCGAGGAATTTACCGTTCTGGAATAACATATTCCGCAGTTGCGGGCACAATTTATAACCCTGTCGTCAAAAACCCCGTAGGGATACGCCATACCGCGCACAACAGTGCCGAATACATTCTCGAGCACCTTTCTGTCCTCGGAAAGTTCATACAGAATTTCGTTTTCGGGATTTAGGTTTATGTATGTATGGTTAAAACCGTGGGCGGCAACTTCATGCGGAGAACCGATGTAAAGTTCCTTTGCCTCAGAAACGGTAAGTCTTTCATAGAACGGTCCGTCATATTCACCCTCAGGGCGGAAAAGATTGCCGTTTATGTTGAAAGTACCCTTTATGCCGTGTTTATCCATGATTTCAATAAGACGTCTGTCCTGTATTACACCGTCATCATAACTTAGGGTAAGAACCTTGGACTTACCGTCCTTTAACTTCATATACATAAAATTTTACACCTGCGTTTCTTATTCGGGTTTGGTTTCCAGAGTAAGGGGGAAATCTCCCAGTTTGTTTACCTTGAAACCATTTGCTTTGTATTCATTATAATCAAATGCTTCCAGTTCGTCAATAGTGCTGTTAATTTTAGCAAAAACTATTTTATTTGTAAATAATCATCTTGTCACATTCTTCCGAAAATCAGTGCGGTTTGGCACATATATTGTGCTTTTCGCACATTAAAATGCACCGGCATTTGACAAATGACACGTGTTGTAATATAATCTATAATGGTTTTATTTGTAAAAAAATATTCATGTCAGAAAGAAGATGAATCTTATGTTAAAAGTGGGCGTTCTCGGTGCTACGGGATATGCAGGAATAGAAACTGTAAGAATTCTCTTGGGCCACCCCGATGTGGAAATAACAAGACTTGTATCTCACAGTTTTGTAGGCAAGAAAATATCGGACATATACCCCAGTCTGCGCAATGTGTGCGACATGGTATGCTCGGAACTTGATGTTGATGACATTGCCGCAAACTGCGACCTGGTGTTTACTGCTCTGCCTCACGGTGCTTCCAAAGAGGTAATCCCCGCAATATATGAAAAAGGAATCAAAATAGTAGACCTTAGCGGTGACTTCCGCTATGATTCCAAAGAAGTTTATGAAAAATGGTACGGAGAGCCTCACTGTGCTCCTGAAATACTCGAAAAATCTGTCTACGGTCTTTGCGAAATTCACAGAGACAAGATAAAAACAGCAACACTTGTAGGTAACCCCGGTTGCTACACAACCTGTTCCATTCTTGCTCTCTATCCCCTGCTCAAGGCAGGAGTTGTGCACAAGGATAACATCATAATTGATGCAAAATCCGGTGTAACAGGTGCCGGAAGAACAGAAAAACTCCCCTACAGTTTCTGTGAATGTACCGAAAATTCCAAAGCATACAAGATTGCAACTCACAGACACACTTCCGAAATTGAACAGGAACTGGGTCATGCGGCAGGCGAGGAAATTATGGTTTCCTTTACTCCCCACCTTATTCCACAGAAAAGAGGAATTCTTGCTACAAGTTATGCAAACCTTAAAGAAGATTTGACCGATGAAGAGATTTACAAAATCTTTGAAGATTTCTACAAAGATGAACATTTCGTACGTGTTCTCGCTCCCGGACTTCTTCCCGAAACCAAGAACGTGGCAGGTTCCAACTTTGTGGAAATAGGCTTCAAGGTAGACCACCGATTAAAGAGAGTTGTTGTTTCTTCTGCCATAGATAACCTCTTTAAAGGCGCGGCAGGACAAGCAGTACAAAACATGAACATAATGATGGGATTTGATGAAAAGGCTGGCATTGCCAATCCCGCATTCTATTTATAAGGAGTTACCAAAAATGAGCGGACTTGCACACAAGAATGATACCATAGAAACCATGATAAAGAAAGCCGATATACTTATTGAGGCTCTTCCCTACATACGAAAACTCTACAAGAAAAAAATCGTTATCAAATACGGCGGAAATGCCATGATAAACGATGACCTCAAAAAGTCGGTTATGGACGATGTTACACTTTTAAAATACGTCGGTCTTAATCCCATTATCGTTCACGGCGGAGGACCCGACATTTCAAATGCACTCAAAGTGTACAACATCGAAAGTGAATTTGTAAACGGTCTTCGTGTTACAACCGAGGAAACAGTAGGCATAGCACAGATGGTTCTTGTGGGAAAAACAAACAAGGATATAGTATCCAAACTAAACCATGCAGGCGGAAAGGCGATAGGTCTTTGCGGTCTTGACGGAAGTCTCTTAAAGTGCAAAAAACTCTATACCGAAGTGGACGGCGAGAAGAAAGATATCGGTTTTGTCGGCGATATAATAGATGTAAACACCAAGGTGATTGACCTTCTTACAGAGGACGAATACATACCTGTAATCGCTCCCATTGGAGTTGACGACGAAGGAAACAGTTACAACATAAACGCCGACACTGTTGCCGCAAAGGTAGCAGAGGCACTCAATGCAGAAAAACTTATGTACCTTACAGATGTACGCGGTGTGCTTGACCAAAACGAAGAACTCATACACAAGATACACACAAACGAAGTTGACACGCTCATAGAAAACGGCACTATTACCGGCGGTATGATACCCAAGGTACAGGGATGTAAAGAGGCTGTTGAAAACGGCGTAGGCAGAGTACACATTATAGACGGAAGAATTGTTCACTCAATACTTCTTGAAATTTTCACAGACCATGGTATCGGCACAATGATATTGGAATAAAGGGCTGTAAAAAAATACAGACTGCAAAGTGGATGTAAAAAGTTCAAACGAATTTTTTACATCCACTTTTTATGTTTTTCTATGCACAATATTATGCAGAAAGTCGTTTGAGGTTGACTTGAATTTGGTGTTGAGATATAATTAATTATCAATTTATAACGAAAGGATATTTGTTATGAAAAAAACATTGCTTACACTCATAATCTGCATTGCATCTCTATCGTGCATAACCCTTACCGCATATGCAGGTACAGCAGAACTGTTTTCAGATGTAGCACCAAGTCACTGGGCATTCGAAGACATAACCAGACTTCAGAACCTGAAAGCAATATCAGGAATCGGTGACGGCAGTTTCAAGCCGGACGGTCAGGTAACAAGAGAACAGTTTTTAAAAATCCTTATAGACGGTTTCGGAATTAGTCCCGAAGATGCCGAACTCAAATTTTTGGACGTTAAAAAAGGTGCTTGGTATGAATCATACATAAAAACAGGCATTGCAACAGGCATTGTAACAGGCAAAAGCGAAGACTCCTTTGGTGTGGGTGAAAACATCACAAGGCAGGATGCCTGCGTAATGGTGCTTCGTGCTATGGCAACAATACCCGAGTCCATAAACGAAGCGGAATTTTCCGACAAAGACGAAATCTCTTTCTATGCAAAGGACGCGGTTTCTTTCCTTGCGGAAAAAGGAGTGGTTTCCGGTTTTACTGACGGCACATTCAAACCTACAGAACTTTGCACGAGAAGTCAGGCGGCAAAGATAATTTCTTCGGCAATAGATGTGGAAGAGGCTTTCTTCAACGGAAAAAGAAAAATAGTATTCATGGGCGACAGTATCACCAATGCCGCAGAGTATGTAATCTATATTGACTCGTTTATAAAGACAAGATTTCCAAATCAGAAAGTCGAAGTTATCCTTGCAGGTAATGACGGCGACACAGTATCCAGTATGCTCAAAAGATACGAGGACGATGTTCTCGGAAAAGGTGCAACAGATGTATTCATACTCTTTGGAGCAAACGATATAAACAGAGGACTTTACCCAAGCGGTACAGCCGAGCAGAAGCAGACCGCCATTGACAACTACGAGAAAAATCTTGAAACACTCATAACCAAAGTAAGAAGCGACGGAATACGCAACATTACCCTACTTACACCTCCTGCACTTGATGAGCGTGATTACAAAGGTGCTTCTTCAACCAAAAGAGAGGGCATATCTGAGGGGTTGGATATTATGTCCGATTGCGTTCTGAAACTGGGCAAAAAATACGGGATAAAGACAATAGATTTGAATGATACCACCTCAAAACTTCTCAAGGCAAAAAAAGACAGCGGTGAAGTTGAAATCATCAAAACAGACAGAGTTCATCCCAACAGAGTGGGACACTTCCTCATAGCAAGCGAAATCATAAAGAGTATGTATGGAAGTTACAGTCAGGTTGCTTCGGTGGAAATTGACCTTGCCGATAAAACATTCAAAGCAGCCAATGCCAATGTTTCAAACCTTAATGTGGACGAAAGTACCATATCCTACACCTACAATGCAAAGGCTCTGCCCATGGGTATTGATACCCCAAATATCACCGAGGGAGTTTCAGGAAACGGTTATACAGATGCGGAAAGTGCGTATCCCGATGTTGTGAACTTTACAGATAAGATGAACCGCGAAATGATAAAGGTTAAAAACCTTGAAGAGGGTTCATATGATGTGGCATTTGACGGAAAAGTAATTGGTACATTTACCGCCGAAGAACTTGGAAAAGGTGTAAATATTGCAATTCTTCCCGACAACCCCGGTCAGATAAAGGCAAAGGCTGTTGTGGATTCATTTATGAAAAACTACTGGACACAGACAAAGGTCCGCAGATGCGAAACAAGATTTACAGTATTGAAAAAAGAGGGAATGATGGCAGCAGACAAAGCCACCTTAAGCCAGTGGGTTGACGCAACATATCCTGAGGGTAACGGCCAGAGAGCATACTGGACAAGTTTCCTTGGAATGTACGAAGACTTTGACATATACAAAGCCCAGTGGGACAGACTTGAGCGCAATGCTTACAAACTGGCACAGCCGGGCACATATGAAGTAACAATATCGAAAGTTCAATAATATATAAAATGTCAGTCTCATTAACGAGACTGACATTTTATTATCTTTCGTATTACTTCTTCTGTCTTTCTGCATGCTTTGCTTAAAATCCCATCGTTTAAAACAGTGTAATCGGCACATTTTCTGTACAGCGAAATTCGCTTAGTATACAGTTCAAAAAGTTTGCTTTTGTCCTTAAGAAGCGGTCTTCCCGAAAGAGAGGATTTATCCATTATAAACGACGGGGAGGCATCTATGAATATAACCTTGCCCGTGTCTTTCATAATGCTTATGTTTTCTTCGCACAGCACTACTCCGCCGCCCGTTGCCACAAGGATACCTGTTCTTTGGGAAAGTTCACGGAGTGCTTCGGTTTCCGCCTTTCGGAAGTGTGGCTCCCCTATTTCAAAAAGTTCTTCTATGCTCTTGCCTTCCCTTAATACTATGCGTTCATCCAAATCCACAATTTCGATATTGAGATTTCTTGATATTATGCTCAATATTGTGGTTTTGCCGCAACCGGGCATCCCCACAAGATAAATGTTGTTCATTCCGTAATTCCTTTCACCTTACTTATTTTATAAGGTCTCCCACACCGTTTACGATATACTTTGGTCTGTATGGGAATTTGTCTATATCTTCCATTGCTGTTACACCGCTCAAAACAAGAACCGTGTCCACATTGGATTCGATACCCGCAATTATGTCGGTATCCATTCTGTCGCCAATAAATGCAATATCACCGCTGTGGCAATCGAGTTTTCTTATGCCGTGGCGGAGCATAACAGGATTGGGTTTACCAACAAAATATGCCTTTTTGCCGGTTGCAATTTCAATTGGGGCAATAAGTGCACCTGTTGCAGGCATAATTCCCCTTTCGGTAGGTCCTGTAACATCGGGATTGGCACCTATGAGTTTTGCTCCATTGCGGACAAGTTCTATGGCTTTTTCCAGTTTTTCAAAATTGTATGTTCTGGTTTCGCCCACTACCACATAGTCGGGGTTTACATCGTTCATGGTGCAGCCTGCCTCATACAGAGCGTTCAGCAGACCTGCCTCACCGATGGCATACACAGAACAGCCGGGACTTTGCTCCTTCAAAAAAGCGGCGGTAGCCAGCGCACTGGTGTAAAAATGATGTTCCGGCACATCCAAACCCATCCGCGCCAGTTTCAGTTTCAGCTCACAGGGCGTGTAGCCGCTGTTGTTCGTTAGAAACAGATATTCTTTTTTCTCTGCATTGAGCCAGTTAATAAATTCAGCAACACCTGGCAGAACGATACCACCGTGGTAGATCACGCCGTCCATGTCGCAGATAAAGCCTTTTTTCTCATTAAAATTGATTTCCATTCTAAGTAACCTCCTTATTGGTACTTTTTATTTTTTAGACACTCTAATACGGTTATAATTAACCATAAAGAGAGAAAAAAGTCAAGAATCCAAATTGTAAAATCCTGTTACTTGTGATATTCTAAACAAAAAGGAGGGGTTGCATGAAAGGGAAGTTGTTGGGTATCACGCAAGCGGTAAAGTCGGAGGCCAAGCGGTCTTAGGAAGACAAA
>JAZNJU010000174.1:0-3564 GCA_045578205.1 Clostridia bacterium
TCTTGTAAATATACGACAAACTGCACAATTTTTATGTGTTTTTTTGAAAACTGATTGCATAAAACATATTTTTATACACATAATACAATGTGTCGGCTGACTTAAATAGATTTGATTTTGTTTTTCAAAATCAAGGCAATACTAAAGGTGGTCATTTTTGACCACCTTTAGTATTATACAACTAATTTAAACTAATTTCAAGTATCTTGTTTAATTGCATGATTATTTATAAAATCTCCTATTCCGTCGCCCAGAATACCTGCGGTGGCAAGAGCCTCGTCAAGCGTGTTGCCGTTGGTACCTATCTCAAAAAGAAGTGAGCCTTTGGTAAGGTGCATATTAAACCTTTCTTTCCGTATATTGAGAGGTCTAAACAAGCCGGGATATGTATTTTCAAACATATTTTGCATATGAACTGCAACTTTTAAATTTTCTCTCCAATCGGGATTGGTTAGGTTGGTGTCCGTTCCGCACACAATCATTGCCTGTGCCATTTGCCTGCCTTTAATCTCGGAAACGAATTTAACTATATTGTCCCCATCTCCCACGGCATCTCTGTGAATGTCGAACACAAAAACAATGTTCCTATCCTTAGAAATATGATTTTTTATAATCTTCTCCGTTTTGTTGTAGGAATCGTTGTATGATGGGTGGTCATTTATTGTTTTGTCGTGAATAACCTCTATTCCCTTTTTCCGGAGGTGAGAAGCCAGTTCTTCTCCCACCCGTATTACATTGAAATTCTTATCCTGAGTCCGATAGTTACCACTTGGTTCATATGTATATTTTTCGCTCGGCGTGTAACTCTCGCTTCCGTGAGTATGCACAATCAACACCTTGGGGTTTAGAGTGTTGAAAACCATTTCCTCCGCAAGAATCGACACAATGTCGATACTGTAATCGGTTTCATTTTTCAAATCCACTCCATTTGAAACATTCGAAGTAGATTTTATTTTTTCTTCATACGGCTTTATATTAACTTTCGGAATTTCCTCATTTTTATCTGCAACTCTGAAAAGCGGAGATACCCCGCTATACACCAAAAACTCCCCGATATCTGCCATAGACTCTTTGTCCCCCTCGAAAAAAGGCAGGACCGATGACACTCCTGCCTTTGTGAAAAAATCCATAAATCCTGTCCATGACCACAATCCGTTTACAAAGGGCAAAAGAAACACTACCATCAAAATCGCCATGCCTTTTCGTATGGTATCCTTTGTAACGGTAAAGGAAACAAATTTTTTTGAATTGGCTTTTGAGGAATAGAACTCCTTTACCCTATACTTTTTTGACCTGCGGTGTCTTTTCATACAAATTCCTCCTAAGCAGTTGCGTCTTAAACATTATATTTATTTGCGAGGGATTTTATTCTCCAAATCGTTTATGCCGTGTGCTATGAGAGAAGCCACCTTAGTTATAACGCAGTCTATCTGGGACGGTGTTACAATAAGTTCGCCGAAGTAGGGATTTAGTATTTGTTTTATGATTAAATACCTCTTGTTGTCATCCATTTCCAAGACTTCAGACTTTTCGCTCAGCACACGCTCTATACGGTCTATGGAATCATTTGCCAATGTTGCGGCATCTACCACAGTGGGGACACCTATTGCTATTACAGGAACACCCATCACCTCTTCGTTGAGAGCGCGTCTTCTGTTGCCAACTCCAGCACCGGGAGTGATACCCGTATCGGCAATCTGTATTGTGGTGCATATTCTGTGCATACTTCTGGATGCCAGAGCATCTATGGCAATTATTATGTCGGGTTTGATTTTTTGACAGATGCCCTCAACTATCTCACCGCTTTCTATTCCTGTAATCCCCAGAACTCCGGGACTTAAAGCGCACAAATTTACTCTGCCCTCTTCAATGCTGTTTGCAACATCTATTGATTCTGCAACTCTCGGTCCCAAAGAGTCGGGTGTCACAAATCTGTTACCAAGTCCCACAACGAATATAACATCGTGTTTGTGTGGTGCTATTATGTCCGCCAGTTCTTTTGCAAAAATTTCACCTGCAGTCTCATCGTAAGTATCACCGCTCTCGCGAAGTGACTGACATTCAATGGTAATGTAATTGCCCTTGGGTTTTCCTATTAGTTTTTCACCATTTTCATCAGTTATTGTGACTTTAACAACGTTAACATCGTCTTTGGTATATTCACTTGTTTCAACACCGTCAAGTTTTTCGTCGGGTTTTCTTACTCTTAGTGCAGCGGATTCCAATGCAAGGTCCGTTCTTGGTGAAAACATATCCTCACTCCTTTCAACCTATTTTCACTCCGAATTTGAAATATATGCAAAGAATAAAGTGTTGAAAAAAGAAGAATTTTGTGTTAGAATATAGTCAAAAAAATGTAAGAGGTATTGTGATGAAAAAAGAAGAATTCATAAAAATATATAACGACAACATCAAAAGAGAGGGTGCGGACAAACTGCTCGCCTATCTCACAAGCGACAGTTGTGACTTTTTCACCGCTCCTGCCAGTACCAGATTTCACAGTGCATACAGCGGAGGTCTGATGGAACACAGCCTCAACGTGTATCACTGCCTGAAAGATTACCTGGAAAGACCCAGAGTAAAAGAAACCTACGGACTTAACGTAAGCGATGAAACCATTGCCATTGTGTCCCTTTTGCACGATTTGTGCAAAATAAACTGCTACAAAAGTTCTACCAGAAATGTGAAAGATGCAAACGGTGTTTGGCATACTGTCCCCACCTATACCTACGATGACGAAATGCCCTACGGTCACGGAGAAAAATCCGTATACATAATATCAGGATATATGCGTCTTACCCGTGAAGAAGCCTTTGCCATACGGTATCACATGGGCTTTTCGGGAAATGAAGACAAGTTAAATGTGGGAAATGCCTTCGAAAAGTTCCCTCTCGCATTTGCCCTGTCCACGGCAGATATGGAGGCTACCTATTTTATGGAGGAAATTCCTGTGTTATAAAGGAGGTTATTTTATGAGAAAGACATTCACCATTATTTTGTGCATTATTGTGCTCTTTACAACATTTACAGCAAGAGCAAACGAACCTCCCAACAACGTTTTATGGAAAGTTGAAAACGGCACTCTTGAAATTTCGGGCAATGGTAAAATGGACGATTATTCAAAACCCGACAGCATACCCTGGTACGCTCAAAGAAGCGAAATAACAAAAATCGTAATACGGGACGGTATTACGCACATTGGAGATTTGGCTTTTTATGGTCTTACCAAAGTGCAAGAGGTCACAGTACCCGACACGGTTGAAACCGTTGGTGTGTGCGCTTTCAGTTATGCAGAGGGTATACGTACAAGTGTAAACGGCAATAATTCACCCTATCAGTTTCACATAGAAAGCGATGCACTTGTAGCATCGGAGGGCAAAGAATTCACGGTAACCGTTTCCCTTTGTGCAGATTTCAAAGATGTAAGTGCCGTACAAAGCACACTTGTGTACGACAGAAGCAAGGTTTCCATAGATTCCAAAGATTGGTGCGACGATACATGGTTTGACAGCATAGACGAAACCAATCTCGGTTACATCGGAAAACCAATGGTAGGTTTTGTTG
>JAZNJU010000175.1:0-11107 GCA_045578205.1 Clostridia bacterium
TTTTGACGAAGTAGTGTCTCAAAAAGCCATCAAAAAACACATTCGGATATTAATACATTTGCTTTCTCTTCGGGTCCCCCTCGCAAGGCAAGCCTTACTCGGTTCAGTTCGCTTATTCTGCATCTTATTTTCCTATCCCCAAGGGATGTAAATCAATTCATACGAATTAATTTACACCCCTTTAATTTTTCTACGCAACCGTCTGCGAAAGAGCAACTATAACTGACATTGTAATAAGCGAAAGAACTGTGGTTACAGACACCAGATTAACAGATGTCTGTTCATCTCTTCCGCAAAGGAGAGTAAACATGCTGGTTGCTGTTGCAACAGGTGCCGAAGCGGCTATAACCATACTTACAAGCATAGTTCCTCTTATTCCGATAAGATACATAACTCCCAAAGCGCAAAGCGGCACAAGCACAAGACGTAAAAACGACACAGCATAAACGCCTTTGTTTTTAAGAGCATCTACCAAGTTTGCCTTGGAAAGATAGTAACCTATTATAAGCATGGGAAGCGGTGTATTGAGGTTACCCAGATGTATAAGTGCATCTTTTATGCTTGGGTGTACGGGTATGGAACACACAAAAATGATAATTCCTATGATGACCGAAACTACACCCGGATTTATGAGCCTTTTTGCAGAAAAACTGCCCGATTCTTTGCTCATACACCACAGGCCGTATGTCCAGCACATTATATTAAACACTGCTACATATGATGCGCCAAAGAACACGCCCGCATCGCCCAGTATTGCCTTTTGCAGAGGCAAACCCATATATCCTGCATTGGAAAACACTATTGCATAGTGCATAACTGCGCTCTTGTCCGTTCTGTTTTTTGTGGGAAACACAATCTTTGCAATGATTATCGCCACAATATGAACCAGAAAAGACATAGCAAGACTTATGAGCAAATCTTCAAGGAGAGCGGCACTGAACTCCCTGATGTAGGAAGTAATGATTACGCACGGAGTTGCAAGATACAAAACCACATTGGTAAGTGTCTTTATACCCTGCTCACTGATGAGTTTTGCCTTTCCGCAGAAAAATCCCGAAAGAACAAGCACAAAAAGGATTATTATCTGCTGAAATATAACCAAAAAATTCTCTATCATCTATTTTCACCTCACACCGAAGAACTCCATTTTCCGCATTTGTCGCCCCACATTGCTTTGACTTCGCCGTCTACCATAACTTTGATGACTTCGCAAACGTTGGAGCATCCGGTACATTCAAAACTCTTTGGAGTGAATTCAAAATCCAGAAAATCAAATCCTTTGAATTTTGTTTTATTTCCGCTTTGTTCCACCTGTTTCCTCGCCATGATTGCCATACCAATGGCACCCATGACGTTGAAATACTTCGGAATTATGACTTCATTTCCAACCTGGTCTTCAAATGCCTTTATTATCCCCTTGTTGGCGGCAACTCCGCCCTGGAACACAAAGGGTGCTTCGAGTACCTTGCCTCTGCCCAGATTGTTGAGATAATTTCTGACAAGAGCACTGCACAAACCGTTTATAATATCTGCCTTGGAATAACCGTACTGTTGCTTGGCAATCATATCCGACTCGGCAAACACTGTGCATCTTCCTGCAATTCTTACCTCATTTTCTGCAAGAAGTGCCTGATCGCCAAAATCTTTTATGTCCACGCCAAGTCTTTCTGCCTGGTGGTCAAGAAACGAGCCTGTACCTGCGGCACAGACA
Source organism: Clostridia bacterium (assembly GCA_045578205.1). Classification (GTDB taxonomy): domain Bacteria; phylum Bacillota; class Clostridia; order UMGS1810; family UMGS1810; genus RGIG8748. The sequence goes on from JAZNJU010000175.1 coordinate 1,712, forward strand.
GTGTTCATGGAAAAGTCTGTTACTATGCCGTCTTTTACAATGATAATCTTGCTATCCTGACCGCCGATTTCAAATATCGTGTGAACATCGGGATGAAAGTGAACAGTTGCAGTTGCATGGGCTGTAATTTCATTTTTTACGACATCTGCGCCCACCATAAGCCCTATCATCTGTCTTCCGCTTCCTGTTACACCGATTGATCTCACTGTATAGTCCTTATCCGAAAGGAAAGTGTTGAGTTCTCCCATTCCTTCTTTTACGGAGTTTATGGGTTGACCCTTTGTTCTTATATATCTGTCAAAAATTACTTCGTAGTTTTCGTCTATTGCGATTACATTGGTACTGACAGAACCCGTGTCAATACCCACATAGATATTACTCATACATACTGTTCCTTTCCCTTTTGTTTATCTTCCAACCGTGTTTTGCACTTTGCCCTTTTTCTGCCTGCGCAAAGATCTGCAAATGCCTCAAGACGTGTCTGCGTGTTGGCTTCACCGTTTTGTTCATCTATGGACATAGACAGTATCGGGATGCCGAATTCTTCCGACAAAGAAGATATCATACTGCGTGTTACAAGTTCGGGCAAGCACCCAAACGGCATAAGATGTACAACACCGTCAAATCCTCTTTTTGCATAATCCTCTATCCATCCCACATTGCCCAGATGATGTCCTCCGCAGTTACAAGTAGTATATTTTTTGCCTGCGATGTGCATTTTATGAGTTTTATCGTGAGAGAAAACCTCTGGAGTTACATTGTGATAAATCCAGTCGGATATGTACTGCGAACTTTCTACCTCTGCGCCCAGAGCATTTAATCTGCTCTCAATATTCATGTTTGTGGCGCTGTCCATAACAACGAAAATTTCGCCCACAATTCCTATGCGGAGTTTCTTGTCCTCATCTTTTTCTGAAAGTGGGATTTCTTCAAGCATTGAAAGGGCTTTTGTGTAGGCTTTTTTGAGTTCTTTCTTTGAATTTGTGTTGTAGAACATAGTATTGACTTCTTTTAAATATCTGTCGAAATCACCTGTGTTTACTTCATATGCCCTCTTTACTTTTATAATCTTTTCTATGTTATCCAAATACTCCATCATTTTTATTACAAACAGGCCATAATGCAAAACCTTAAAGAGCGGTCTGCCGTTTTTCAGCCTTTTTATTTGTCTTAAGAAATATCCGGGTGCTTTAAACATGGAATCGAACACCAGAATTTCGGTGTTGTAGCCGAGTTTTTTTAGTATTCTGCGATGTACTTCACAGTACATACCTGCTCTGCAGGGTCCGCTTCCGCCCGAGGAAACTATAATTTCGGCTCCCTTTTCACAGGCTTCTATGTACGTGCCTGCTATAACTTTTGCAGGATAACATATAAATTCAGGACTGTGCAAAACACCCAAATCAAAAGTACGCTGGGTGGGTCTTTCGGGCATAATGGCTTCGTGTCCGAAAAATTCAACAAGTTTTCTGTATGCAGTTGTCTGACCCATATTCGGAAAACTGATTTTCATTTGAAGCACCGTCCTTTCTTGATTTATTTTGTGAAACTGCAGTCTTTTCTCATTTTCAGCATATCTATGTATGCTTCAAGTCTTGTTTGTGTGTGGTTGTCCCCCGTGTGTTCATCCACACGCAGTGTAAGAAACGGAATATTTGCTTCGTCACAGTCGCCCTCCATTAGTCTGCCTATTATGGAATCGGGTCCGCATCCGAATGCGGTTATGTGTATAATTCCGTCTATATCTCCGCGGGAAATAAGATATTTTGAAGCGTTATATATCTTTCTTGCAAATGTCCAGAATGGATTTTTGATAATCTTTTTATCCAACTTCACCGCTTCATCAGGAAGCATATCAAAAGTTATCACATTTATTCCCATTTCCCTCATACGCTCTATGGTGTTCATACTCACATAGTTGTCGTACACATTATTGACATATCCCAAAAGTGCGACATTGAGCATACCATCCCTGCGGATTTCTATGTTCTTTTTGCTAAACATAATGTCATATGCTTCCGTTACGGTGTATCCCTTTTGATTAAGAACACGGAATTCTGCCTGAACTTTTTTTGCCTTGCTTAACGCTTTTTTTAATTGCTTTTTGGTAATACCCAATTTGTCCATCATGGGGATATACGGTTTTATTTCACTTAAATCTTCTGTTTTGGTGTCATAATTCACAAAAAGAAACTTGTCCCACTGTGTTTTGAACGAATACCTTACAACTTCGATTATCCCGAGGAATTTGGGACAATAGTATTCCTTGCCAACTGTGTGCATCTGTGGAACAAAAACGTAATCCACGTCGCTCTGCAGAAGAGAGGCAACATGACCGTTGAATATTTTTATGGGTACACACATTTCGGTCTCGGTGAAACTGCAACCGACTGATATTATATTTTTATTTGTTTGCGCACTTACAACCACTTCAAAACCGCACTCTTCAAAAAGAGTTTTCCAAAAAGGATAATAGTAATAGTAAAGCAGGGCGCGCGGAATGCCTATTTTCATATATTTCGCTCCAAATCGCTCCAAATAAAGAATAACCTTATATATTTTATTACCTTGACCTTGAAATGTCAATGCAATTTGTGTTAAAAAAATGTAAAATTTCCTTAAAATGATTGATTTTTGATTTCTTATTTATACAAATTTTGTCAGTACATCGTGTAGTATATTTTTTGTCTGATTAAGCAAAATAATTATTGCAATGCATTGCTTTAATTTTATGAGGAGTGTTAAAATTATGAACAACAACAAAAACAACAATCAAAAAAATCAGGAAAAGCAGAACAACGACAAAAACAACAATAACAACAATAACAAGCAGGAAAGACTCTAATCTCTTAGTGCAGAATTAAAAAGGTATGCCTCAATACGGCGCATTGCGCTATATTGAGGCAATATCTTTTTATTCTTCCAAAACGGCAGAGTTGACAACTGTGTATACTTCTGTCTTTCCCAGAACAAATTTGTCACTGCATCTTTGGGCAACATAGATTATGTCACCGTCTTCTGCTTCAAAGTCAAATGTCAGCGTGTTTGTGTCGATATATGTCGTATTGACAGCCGAGTCGTTGACATACACAACGCTCTTTTCGGTAAATCCCGACCCTGTTACAGTTGTCAACCCCTCCGAAACAACAACATTCTCTACAAGAACGGGGTCAATACCGAACCGTATCTCAGTGGGCACATAAGATTCCACGCCGCCAAAAGCATAGGACTTTCCGTAGAGTTCATCATACATAAGAGTTTGCAACTCTTTGAGATATTCGGGGTTTTGCTTATCCTGTCTGTAAAATCGGTGGAGCCTGTTTACATAGTTTCCGCCAAATCCAAGCATTTCCGTAACGCGTGAATTCAGTTGATACGCAAAAAGATTTTCATCATTTACAGGTATGTCATAGTTTGCATAAATAACATATTCTGTTTCGAAAAGGTTTTGATTTACCAGATCATCAGAGGATATACTCATTGCAGGAAGATGGTCGCCATAGAACACTACAACCGTGGGTTCGGGGTAATTATCTACAGCCTCTGTCAGTTCTCCGATGAACATATCCATTTCATGCAACTGATTTACATAGTATTCAAAGCCTATTTTTTTCTTTTCGTCTTCCATTCCGCTTTCAACGAAAACAGTCTGTGTTTCGTCTATAACCTCTGTGGGGTAATTGCCGTGACTCTGAACCGAAACGGCAAAAACAAAGTCTCTTTCATCGGTGGAATCAAGACACTTTATAACCTCACCTGTTATAATCTTGTCCTTTGCCCAATTATTGGCATTGCGTTCAACATCATGCATATATTCCACGGGAATGAAAGTATCAAACCCCAAATTTGAATAATTAATGTGTCTGTCGTAAAAAGTTCCTGTGTGATTGTGTACTGCGTGCGAGGAATACCCCTCTTTTTTCAGGTCGTGGCAGATTGAACTTACAGTATGGTTAAGAGATATGGTTTTGTATGGATATTCGCACGTTCCGAACATTCCTACACTCATACCCGTGAGGACTTCAAACTCCGCGTTGCATGTGCCTCCGCCAAGTCCCGGCATCTTTAAAAATCCCGAAGAATTATTTTCTTTGAGCCTGGTAAAAACGGGTAGCGGATTTTTGTTGAAGGTAACACTTCTCATATAGTTAACATCAAAGAAAGACTCCAACTGAATGTACACAATGTTAGGCTTTACAACGGCGTTTGAAACATCGGGACTGTTCGCATCCAGTTTTTCCGTGATTGCATATACCTGTTCAGGACTGTAATCCTGGGGTCTGTCAACCCCTCGGTTTACTGCACTGCAGGAAAATCCGTACACAAAACCGTAGTTTTTGTATGCTTCGGGAAGATTTGCAAAACAATCAGGGTTTTTGTATATACTGTATGTGCAAAACATGGAAACAGTGCAAAGCAAAACAGAAAACACCATATAAACTCCCGCACTGGAGTAATTTGGTTTTACCTTTGGCGTGTATTTATAGATAAAAAACACAACTACAGCCGCAGCAAGCGCCATGAATATATAACTTAAAATCTGTATTGGCTTGACATAGGAATCCAGAATATCCAATGCGGATTTTATGATAGAAAAATCAACCGCTGCCAGGGGGGTATTTCTGAATGTGAGTACAACGGCATTTATGACCCCCAGAGTAAGCCAGAGAATAGTGACAACGGACATGACAAAATACCGTTTTTTGAAAAACAGGCAAATAGAAACAGATGATAAAACTATGGAAAAATTCGACAAGAAAAATCCAAAGTGATACACTGCGAAACTAAACGCCAACACAAGAGAGTGTCTGCTCAGAACTTCAAGTACAAAAGTCAGAACAACAGACACGGCCAGGCAAATGAGATAATCTGTATATTTAATTTCTTTTATATTGCTCTTAAACTCAGAAAAAATATTTTCAAAAGATTTCTTACTTAACATCCTAAGATGCCTCCTGAATCTCTGTAAAATTCCTTTGGTTGCAAGAAACAGTATATCACACACAAATCCTTTTTTCAAGATGTTATTAATTCCAAAACTTTCACATCTCCTGCCCAACTTGAGTTACAAAGGAAGTTATATCGTACATTTTGCCGTACTTATAGTCAAACAATAGAACCTGCGAAGAAAATCTTTCAGGGTGAATATGTTTCATGATTTCCTTTGCAGGAACATCGTAGTACATAGGGAAATTCTGCTTTTTGAAATCTTCATCCTTAAACAAAGTGTAAGTTAACCCGGTGAGAGACGAATCGTACTCATCAAACCAAACGGGTCTTTTGCCCACCCTGAAACACATAAGATAGTCTTTCTTCAATGCTTCAAAAAACTCTGTTCCCAGATATGAGAAACAGTCATACAAGAGGTCAAAAAGTTTTTGTTTTGAAAATGCAAATCCCGAAGAAAAATTCTTATCAAAATACTTTGCAATTTCAAGAAAAATATCGTATTTGCAAGAATACTTTTCAAAAAGATAATTCATAGTGCAAGAGAAACTTTCGCTGTTATAAAACCTTTCTACATTCTCTTCCACGCTCTTTATTTCCAATATATCCCCAAAAGTCATAAAATCATTTGAAATAACCTCATAGGGAGCACTGTCTGCATATACATAGCCAAACATACTGTCCTGACCTCTTATTTTTGAACCTTTCAGAAGTTTCAGAAAACCGAGTTGAATAACATTGGGTCTTAAACTTATTACATCTTCAAAGGACTTTTTGAAACTTTCCAAATTTTCATACGGAAGTCCTGCTATGAGGTCAAGATGAACATGAACATTGCCTGCCTCTATAAGTTTTTTCACCACGCAGGACAGTTTTTCAAAAGATATCTTTCTTTCAATAGCCTCCATTGTCTGAGGATTTGTAGTCTGAACGCCAATTTCGAATCGCAGTTTACCCTTTGGAACCTTGGATATGATTTCTATTGTTTCGTCGTCGATATTATCTCCTGTAAGTTCCATATGAAATACTGTATCCGACGGATTTTGTGCTATAAAACGGAATATTTCCTTTGCTCTTTTCAAGTTTGCATTGAAAGTCCTGTCCACAAATTTGACAAGAGGAATCTTATGGTCCATAAAAAATTTAAGTTCTTTCTTTACCCTCTCTGCATCAAGAAAACGCACGCGTGAATTTGCACCCGATATGCAATATGTACATCCAAAAGGACAACCTCTGGATGTTTCGTAATATATTATTTTTCCATCGTAATCATCCATGCAATCCTCATACACAAACGGACTGTCATTCAAATCACACAACAGTGTACTGTCGGGATTTACGGTTATTTTGCCGTCTTGACGGTATGTGATGCCGTCAACAGTTGACAAATCTCTGTTTTCGTTTATCGCTGTGATGTAATTTTTGAGGACATACTCCCCCTCACCGCGGATTACGACATCCACAAAAGAATTGCGTTTCAAAACTTCTTCTGCATCAAACATAACTTCATGACCGCCGAGAATAATTCTGACATCAGGCTTGGCTTTTTTTAGCATAGACGCTACTTTTAAAACCATATCTATATTCCATATGTAACAGGAAAAGGCAACGCATCCGGCGTTTGTACGGTATATATCGCAGCAGATGTTGCCACAGGTATCGTTTATACTGTATTCTTTTGTTTCCACATCACAAATGTCCCTTACGGCGCTCTTTAAACAAAGCACCGAAAGAGACGAATGAATATATTTTGCATTTATTGCTGTTAAAAGTAATTTCATTTTTCTTCCTCTGTTATTTGTATTGTATTCGTCCGTCAAACACAGCCGTGATGACGGCGGAAATATCGTTTTTCAAAAATTCATCTTTACCCGACACGTGAATTTTCTTGGGATTCATTGTTACAAGTTCTGCCAGAACATCTGCCTCGTCGAGACTGTATTCCTCCATTAGAGAACCATTCTCAGGATAGCAACCTGCTATGTGCAATCCGCTGCTGTCTGCCACAAGTTCCACGCTTTCCACACTGTCCATGGAAACATCGGCAAAGCAACGCAAAAGTTCTATAAAGTCGCAGTTGTCATTTATGGCAAGGATTTTTTCTGCTTCTTCTTCGGTAGACGTCCTTATCTCTTTGGCTATATCCTTGCACATAAAATCATAAAAAGCAGTCGGATTTATACATTTATTGGCTTTGACATATATATATAGTCTGCCCGGAAGTTCAGACAAGAAATCCCTCTTTAAAACATTAGAACAAATAATCCTGCTCTCATCGGAATTAAAGCAAGCATACAATCTCTGCAAGAAACGTTGGATTGCGGGTTTTACGCATTTTTGGGATATCTGCCGTGCCAATTCACAGCATATTGCAAAAAGTCCTTCGTCATCGGTATCAGCCTCTATTTCCGAAGTTTCTTCACTTTCATATACCATATGGTGCATTTTGTTCCGATTCATAAAATCCGAAATGGATTTCGACACATCGGAAAATTCTTTCGCAAAAATAATTTTTGTACACAACATTCTCACAACCTTTTCGGGAATATTATGTGTATTATTTAATTATTTATTAGAAAGTAATTGCACTGCCGTAATCGGTAAGAACATCGGTTCCCAGAATACAGATTTCTGTATCGTGTTTTCGGCAGAAATCCTTTATTTTCAAGCAGTCGGGGTGGGAAGATATGTCACCGAAAAAGTACAGTATGCCGTTATGCAGAAAAGAACTTCCTCCTATGAAACCATAGTCGAAACCCTCAAGTTTTATGCCCTGCGGATTTATGCAAAGCGAATCAACACCTGCAGAAAGCGCCTTTTCGTGTATTATCCTGTCGGCTGTTATGATTGCACTGTCCGAAACCGTACAAATACTGCAACCGGTATAACCCTGGGAAACGTCCACAAATGTTTTGTCTGCAACAACTTCCTTCAATTTTTCATCGGTATACCTGAAATTGTGAAAAACATATTTGCCGACTACCTTAATATTATATGCCACATCTTTCGGGTAGGTACATTGTGTTTGAGTTTTTCCGCACAATAGTTTTTTGGAGTTTTGTCCGACTATGGTGCAATAGGCGGCATACAGTCCGCTGTCACACACAAGGTTGCCGTCTGCAGATGCTATCTGCATATCAGGATGATAACGCAATTGTTCCAATACATTCGGATTGGGCGGAGAAAGAAGCACTGTAAATCCGATTTTTTTGAGCGAATTCTCAATTTCATCAGAAATATTTCCCGCAACAATTATGTTCAAAAAAATCACCTCTTACAACCCAAAAACATAGTATATAATACAACAACTAACGGTACTCACCATTAGTTGATTATATAGAAGGGGACGTAAAAAATTCAAACGAATTTTTTATATCCCCTTCATTTTATATAAATTCGGTTTGAATAAACTTTGAAATGAGTTTGACCGAATTCTCAACATCGCTCCAATGGACACACTCACCCGGGGTATGAATATATCTTGTGGGAATGGACACTGCACCTGTCATAACTCCTGTTCCCGATGTATGAATTGCACCTGCATCTGTACCGCCAAAAGACAAGACCTCGTGCTGGACATCTATCCCCTCCTGCTCGGCACAGTTTTTAAGAACGTCGTTTACTTTTTTGTGGGTTATTATGGATTTATCCATGTATTTAATGCAAGGACCTTTTCCGAGTTTAACTGCCATACGGTTGCATCGGGGCGTGTCACCGGTATCTGTTACATCCACAGCCAATGCAATGTCGGGGTTAATAAGGTTTGAGACTGCCTTTGCACCTCTGCACCCCAGTTCTTCCTGAGCAGTGAAAACAAAGTAGACATCGTTGGAAGAAGCGCCAAGTTCCATAGCAACCCTCATGAGTACATATACACCTATTCTGTTGTCCAGTGCTTTTGAAAACACAAATTCACCGTTTACGGAAAACTCACCGTCAAAAACTGCACTGTCACCGATTGAGACACGTTCACCCGTCTCAGTAAAACTTGCCGAACCTATGTCTATATACATCTTGGTGGGGTCAAGTTCTTTCTTCACATCCGTCTTTTCCTCGTATGCAACCACACCCTTTGTGCCGTTTTTGAAAGTTACTCTTTGATACAAAGCATGGTGAGAGTTTATTCCGCCAATGGGCGAAAAACGAAGAAATCCGTTTTCGTCAATATAGTTTACCAAAAGACCTATCTCATCCATATGGGCTGCCAGAAGTATTTTTTTGCCGCCGCCCTTTTTATGCACAACAAGATTTCCGAGATTATCGGTGAAAACTTCGTCTGCACAAGGCGTAAGTGTTTGTCTTATGATTTGCATTATCCCCTCTTCGTCACCTGACGGAGAATATGTTTGTGTAAGAGTTTTCAAAAGTTCCATATTGACCTCCTATTCAAATAGCGGAGTTGAAAAATACCTTTCCGCAGTATCGGGAAGAACTGTTACAACAGTTTTA